>JANOLA010000813.1:0-8213 GCA_031419535.1 Burkholderiales bacterium
CTCGGCCGGCAAGATCACCGTTCTGCCGAACTGACGGCGCCCCCAGGCCGACGACATACGTCGTCCGCCCCAAGGGCCACGAAGGGGCCCCTACGTGGCCCTTGGGGCTGAGGAAACTTCGGGCGACCGTGCGTTTCCTCATGAGCCGTGCCGCCCCGCCTCACGGCGGCGGTTCGCAACGCAGCCGGACCGATACCCGAGCAGGGCTGAACCTGGATGAGTATGATCGGCCTTGCCCGGCGGTTCGCCGGGATGCCTTTGATGAGGAAGCGAAATGAAGACCTTGATCCTGGCTTTGGGGCTGGCCGTCGGTGCCATCGGCTTGGCACCCGCTGACGCCGAGGCGAAACGCCTGGGCGGCGGTGGCAGTTCCGGAATGAAGCGCGAGATGCCGGCGCGCAGCGCGCCCGACGCAGCACCTGGAAAGCCTGCCGCTCCCGCGGCCACGCCCAACGCCGCGGGCGCCGCGCCTGCGGCCGCGCCGAAGCGTTCGTGGATGGGACCGATCGCCGGCCTTGCCGCCGGCCTGGGCCTGGCAGCCCTGATGAGCCACATGGGCCTGGGTGAAGAGTTCGGCAACATCTTGATGATGGCCTTGCTCGCGGTCGCCGCGGTCTTCCTCGTGCGCTTCCTGATGCGCCGCTTCGGCCCCGTGGCGCAGCGCGGCGCGGCTCCGGCGGGCATGCAGTTCGCCGGCCAGGGTGCCGGTCTGGGCGCCGGCTCCGGCGCGCTGCCGATGCCCGCCTCCACCGGTTCCGGCTGGGGTGCACCGAGCCCGGCGCCGATCAATCTTCAGCCTATGGTGGAGCAAGACGTGGCCCCCGCGTCGCCGGCCCAGGCCGCGCCGTCGTTGCCGGCGGATTTCGACGCCGCCGCGTTCGAGCGCATCGCGAAGATGATCTTCATTCGCATGCAAGCCGCCAATGACGCCGGTGACCTGAACGATCTGCGGGCCTTCACCACGCCCGTGATGTTCGCCACGGCGCGGCTGGAGATTCAGGAACGCGGCGCATCAGCGCAGCAAACCGACGTGGTGAAGATCGAAGCGCAAGTGCTCGACTTCGCCGTCGAGCCGCAGCGCAACGTCGTGAGCGTGCGCTTCCACGGCTTGGTCCGTGAAGAGAAAGACGGAACCGCGCAGCCCTTCGATGAGGTCTGGCACCTGGTCAAACCCACGGATGGCAGCCGCGAATGGGCAATCGCCGGGATCCAGCAAACCGCCTGAACCGGGCAGCTCGCTGGGAGTAAAACAGGGGGCGCCGCCCCCTGTTTGCGTTTTGGGCGACCTCGTCGCCATTGACAATCGAAGCCGAGGTTTCTGCCGCTTTCCCTGTGCCGCGATGAGATATCCCTTCTGTTTGGCCCTGGCCGCCCTGCTGGCGGCGTGCAGCCTGCCTGCTCCAGTTCCTGCCCCCGATCCCGCGGGGCCCGCCGCTGCCGCGAAATCGTTGCCGGCCGCGTCGACCGGGCCCGCCCCCACTGCCACCGCGCCGGGCTCGAGCGCCACGAGCGCCGCGCCCGCCGCCACCGCCCCCGGCCCGGGCCAGGCGCCGCCCATCGAGGCGATCGACGCGTTCGCGCCGAATCCGAACCTGTACATCGAGGGAATTCCGCCGGTCCCGAACAGCTTGGTGAATGAGGTCGCCAAGTACACCGAGTTTCGCGGTCACGCCTTCGTCGACTGGCATCCGCTGCGCCGCGAGATGCTGGTGTCGCACCGCAAGGCCGACGCGCAAACGGCGCAGTTGTTTCGCCTGGCAGCGCCGCTGGGCGAGCTGGAACAGCTCACCGACGCTTCCGACCCGGTGCGCAACGCGAGCTATGAGCCGCGCCAGGGCAAGTACCTGGTGTTCGAACGCGCCAGCGGCGGCAACGAGGCGAACCAGGCGTATCGCCTCGACCTGCCCTCAAAGCAGGTCACGCTGCTGACGGATGAGGCCGAGCGCAACGACATGCAGGGCTGGCTGCACCGCAGCAGCGCGCTGATCGTGAGTTCCGTCCCGCTGGACAAGACCGCGGCTGCGGGCACGCGCAGCGAACTGGTTCAGACCTTGCGGTTGATCGACCCGGCGCAGCCCGGAGTGAGCCGGAAAATCGCCGAGCTGCCGGGCACCGGCTGGTCGGTCGACGCGATTTCCTGGGACGACCGACAGGCCGCGCTGACGCGCTACATCTCGGCCACCGAATCGCAAGTCTGGCTGCTGAACCTGGCCAGCGGCAAGACCACGCAGGTGCTGCCGACACCTGGAGCCGCTGAGAAGGCGGTGCATTTCGCCGGGCCCTTCACGCGCGACAACGGCGGTCTGTTCGTCGTGACCGATCGCGACGGCGAGTTCCGCGAAGTCATGCTGTACCGCTTTGGAAGCAAGCGCCTGCAGGCGCTGACCGGCGCACCGGTGTGGGACGCGAGCAGCCTGTCGGTGAACGACGGCGTCAAGTCGCTAGCGGTGCGCTTCAACGTCGACGGCCGCGAAGAACTGCGCCTGTTCGATGCGCAGACGCTTCGGGAGTCGACGCTACCGTCGCACCCAACGCTTGCCGCTCTCACATCCGGCAGCGTGCGCAGCTTGCAGTTCCACCGCAAGCTGCCCGATCTCGCGTTCGCGGTGGACAGCAGCAAGGGGCCGAGCCAGATCTACTCCGTGCATCCGACGAGCGGAGCGGTGGAGGCCTGGACGCGGGCGCATGTGCCTGCCGGTGTCGAACTCGGCGCCGCCCCGGACCCGCAAATCGTGCGTTGGCCGAGTTTCGATCAGCGCAGCATTTCCGGCATCTTGTACCGACCACCGCCGCGGTTCAGTGGCAAGCGCCCGGTGATGGTGCTGATTCACGGCGGCCCCGAAGCGCAATCCAAACTCGGCTTTCTCGGGCGGAGCAGCTATTTCGTGAATGAACTGGGCATCGCCGTGATCGAGCCCAACGTGCGCGGCTCGTCGGGCTACGGCAAGACCTTTCTGACGCTCGACAACGGCGTGCTGCGCGAGGATTCGGTGCGTGATATCGGAAGCCTGCTCGACTGGATTGCCGCCCAGCGCGACCTCGATGCGTCGCGCGTGCTCGTCAGCGGCGGCAGCTATGGCGGCTACATGAGCCTGGCGGTCAGTGCGCGTTATGGGCCGCGCATCGCCGGTGCGATCGACATCGTCGGCATCTCGAACTTCGTGACCTTCCTGCGCAGCACCGAAAGCTACCGGCGCGACCTGCGGCGCGTTGAATACGGCGACGAGCGCGAGCCCGCGATGAACGCGTTTCTCGAAAGCATTTCGCCGACCAGCCGGGCGCAGGGCATCACCAAACCGTTGTTCGTGGTGCAGGGGCGCAACGACCCGCGTGTTCCCTACACCGAGGCGCAGCAGATCGTTGCGCTGGCTCGCATCAACAACCCGTTCGTCTGGTACCTGCGCGCCGAGAACGAAGGGCACGGCTTTGCGCGCAAGGAAAACGCCGACTTCCAGTTCTACGCGACAGTGATGTTCGTGCGCGCCACGCTGCTCGAGTAGCCCGTGGCGAGCCGGGTCGGGTAGGTACGGGGTCGGGTAGGTACGGGGTCGGGCTGCAGCGGCGGCGGCGTATGCTCGCGAGCGCGGCGAGCGCCCCGTCGACCGAGGAGACATGCGATGACTCTGTGCCCGATTGCGATCGTTGCCGGCTGCAAGAAGTGCCCGGCGTTTTCGGTCTGCCCGTTGAAGTCTGTGATCGGCGACCACAAGCCCGATCCACCGGCGGCTGCCTCAGGGGCGAAGGCGCCGCAAAACAAGAAGAGCTGAGTCGGCGGGCAGCGCGGGCGCCGTTCAGGCGTAGCGCTGGCGCGCCAGCGCGGCACCTTGCGCCAGCGCTTCGAGCTTGCGCAGCGCGATGTCGCGCCGCATCGGCGCCATGCCACAGTTGGTGCACGCGATCAGGCGCTGCTTGGGAACGTATTTGAGCGCCTTGCCGATCGTCTGGGCCACTTCCTCGGGCGTCTCGATCTGATCGCTCGCCACGTCGATCACGCCGACCATCACGTCCTTGCCTTCCAGCAGGGCCGTCAGTTCGATCGGGACGTGCGAGTGGAAACATTCGAGCGACACCTGCCCGATGCGGCTGCGCGCGAGCACCGGAAACACCCGCTCGTATTGGCGCCATTCGCCGCCCAGCGTGTTCTTCCAGTCGAGATTTGCTTTGATGCCGTAGCCGTAGCAGATGTGCACAGCGGTCGTGCAGGTCAGGCCCAGGGCGGCGCGTTCGAGGGCCTCGACGCCCCAATCGGCGGCATCCTTCATGTAGACATTGAACGCGGGTTCGTCGAACTGGATGATGTCCACCCCATCGGCCTGGAGCGCCAGCGCTTCCTGGTTAAGCAATTCGGCGAAGGCCATCGCCATCTTGCGCCGGTCGCCGTAAAAGCGGTCGGCGACCGTGTCGACGATCGTCATCGGCCCGGGCAAGGTGAACTTGATCTTGCGCTGTGCGTGGGCGCGTGTCAGGCGCGCCTCGGTCGCGTGGACCCGGCCCTTCAGGCGCAACGCGGCGACCACCTGGGGAACCATCGCGTCATAGCGGTTGTCGCGAATCCCCATCTTGACCTTGTGCTCGAAGTCGATGCCCTCGACGCTCTCAAGGAAGCCGTGCACGAAGTGCTGACGCGACTGCTCGCCGTCGCCGATGATGCTCAGGCCCGCGTCTTCCTGGGCCTTGATCCACAGCAGCGTGGCGTCGAGTTTGGCGGCGGCAAGTTCTTCGCCGCTGAGCTTCCACGCCGGCCACAGTTTTTCATTCTCGGCCAGCCAGCTGGGTTTGGGCAGGCTGCCGGCGATTGCGGTATCGAACATGGCGTGGAGGTGCGACCGGTGAGGTGGGATTCAAACGAAGGGCGCTGGCCGAGTGGGAGCGTGCATGCGGATTCGCGCGTTTTGCGTTTCCACGATTTGACCGGCAAAAACCTTGCGCGCCTTTTGCAACTCGACTTCGCCATCGAGCAGCACCTTGCCTTCGGCGATCATCGCCTTGGCGGCGCCGCCGCTCGGGGCCATGCCCGTCGCCTTGAGCAGGTCGTCAAGCGGGATGAAATCTTCGCGCAGCTCGAACTCGATGGTCTTCACGTCCTGGCCTCGTATCGGCAACAGGCGCGATTCTGACCCAGACACGGGGCATGGTTGCCCCCGCCCTGCGCGATTTGTTCAGTCGCGGCCGCCGTGGCCCCGCTTGTTGTCGCCGCGGTCATCGCGCCGATCGTCCCGATCGTCGCCATGGTCCTTGCCGTGACGGCGCTTCTTTGCATAGCCCGGCTCGTATTCGGCCGACTTGACGAAGTAGACCGGGCGCCCACACGCGTCATAACGATGGCAATGCTTGCGCCACGACTTGGCGTGGCTCGGGGGCACGTGCATGTAGACCGGCACGACTTCCACCACCTGCGGCTGCGACACGATGATGACAGGCCTGGGTTGCCAGACCGGCGGCGGTGCGCTGGGGCTGCCCAATTCAACGCGGCCGTAAACGCCGGGCCTGATCTGGCCTTCGACGATCACATTCACGTTGGTCGCGGAACTCGCGGTCGATAGCAGGGCAAGCGCGAAACCGCCAAGAGATTGAATCAGGGTCATCTTCGTCCTCGTATGTATGCCGGCAATTGGGAAGTTCGCCGCCGCAGCGCAGTGGAACAAAGGCCGAGAGGTGCCCGGTTGCGATTTGTAACCGGATGGGCTGGCGAGCTCAGCTGGGCACGCGCCTGCTGCGCACAGCAGGGGTGAGTTCGTGCTCTTTCACACGATTCATGGCGCCGCCAACCGTGATTTGTGGACGACTCCCGCGCCAGAGTATCCGAATGTAACTCTGCTTGAAATGTGCTGATTGCACATTTACTATTCTCGCCAAGGTTCCGGTGGAACCCCTTCCCAACCTCGATTGGAGACTCACATGCACAACATTTCGCTCTCGATGGCCGCAAGCCATCCCCTGCAAACCCTGCTCAAGGCGCTTTGCGTCGCAGCCGTACTCGTCGGCTGCGGTGGCGGCGGCAGCGGCAACACGTCCGGAAAGTCGTCCTACGCCGTCGGCCCGATCACCGGCTTCGGCTCGATCATCGTGAACGGCGTTCGCTTCGACGACAACTCCGCCAGCGTGGCCAGCGACGACGACGACGATGGCGAGTCGCGCAACAAGAGCGACTTGAAGATCGGCATGATCGTCGAGGTCAATGGCAACGGCACCGACGACTCCGGCCACAGCAGCGCGAGTGACATCCGCTTCGGCAGCGAAATCGTCGGGCCGTTCGTGAAGGCCAGCGTCGACACCGCGGCGAAGACTTTCGTCCTACTCGGCCAAAAGGTGCAAGTCAGCGCGAACACCGTGTTCGACAACTCCCTGGTCGCGGCATGGGAGAGCCTGACCGACGGCACGATCCTCGAAGTCCATGGCATTCTGGATTCGAGCAGCGGCGTCTACAACGCTACCCGCATCGAACTCGAGTCCAGCGCGAACCGCTTCAAACTGCGAGGCCAAATTACGGACCTCGATGCGACGACCTTCAAGATTGGCGGCGCGACCATTTCCTACGCCAGCCTCTTGCCACAGCCCACGGGCCTGGCCAATGGCCAGTTCGTTCGCGTGAAACTGGAAACGGCGCAAGTGAATGGTGCCTGGGTCGCCACGAAGCTCAAGAGCGGCATGCGCAAGCTCGAAGACCATGACGAGGCCGAAATCAAGGGCACGGTCAGCGACTTCAACTCCATGTCCGACTTCAAGGTCAACGGCACACCGGTGGACGCGAGTGGGGCAACGGGCGCACCGTCCCTCAAAGACGGCGACTTCGTCGAAGTCGAAGGCCGCCTCCAGGCCGGCAAGCTCATCGCCAAGAAAGTGGAACTGGAAGACCGCGACGGCGATGCCTCCGGCCAGTTCGAATTCCACCGCCGCATCGCCAGCATCAGTTCGGACAAGAGCACGTTCCAACTCGGAAGCGATGTCACGATCGTCGTCGACGGGAACACGGCGTTCGACCGCGGCGCGACCGCTGAAAACATCAAGGACGGCGATTGCGTCGAAGTCAAGGCCGTCGCGGTCAGCGGCAGCACCAGTCTGAGGGCGACGCTGATCAAGTTCGACAACAGCTGCCCGCTCTGACGCAAGCCAACGACCAGCTCCGCTTGGGTCTATAAACTGCCTCCATGAAATCGCCGTCGCCGCACGCCGCGAGCACCGCGGTCCACAGCCCTGTGGACCCGCTGCCCGCCAGCGCCGGCGCGGCGCCGATGGACCCGGCGGCGCTGTTGACTGCAATGCGCGAGTTGCTCCAGCCCCTGGCGCAGCTCGCGGTCGGACAAGGTGTCCTGCTCGCCACGGTGGAAGAAATGCTCAAGACCGCGTTCGTCGAGGCCGCGCGCGATGCGCACGGCAAGTCCGGCAGCGACCGGGTGGTGAGCCGCATCAGCACCGTCACCGGGCTGAACCGGCGCGAAGTGACGCGGCTGCTGCAAGCCGATACCAGCGTCGTCGAGCCCAAGCCGTCACCCGCGACGCGCGTGTTCACGCGCTGGTTGTCCGACCCGTTGTGGAAAACCGCAACGGGCGAGCCCCTTCCCCTGCCGCGTCAAGGCGCGGCACCGAGCTTTGAAGCGCTGGCGCAATCGGTGACGCGCGACGTGCACCCGCGCAGCCTGCTCGACGAACTGTGCCGCCTGGGCCTGGCTCAGCTTGACGGCGACACGGTACGCGTGACCAGCCGCACCTTCGTTCCCAAGGGCGACAGCGCGAGGATGCTCGGCTTCGTCGGCAGCAACGTCGGCGATCACCTGCGAGCGTCGATCGCCAACGTGCTGGCCGACACGCCACCGCACTTCGAACAAGCTATTTTTGCCGACGGTCTGTCCGCCGCTTCGGTGCAAGCCGCGCACGAGCTGGTGCGTGCGCAGTGGCAGGGCCTGCTCGCCGCGGCCGTGCCGACACTGCAGAAAATGATCGACGCCGACCAGGCGGCCGGCAACGCCACCGATCAGCGCGTGCGCATCGGCCTATTCTCCTACGCCGCGCCGACGGAACCCGCAGCTCACCGTGCCCAGCCCGCTGCCGCGCCGACAGCGCGCAAGACCCGTGTTTCTCCGAGGAAATCGCCATGAACCCCATCACTTCGCTGCTGAATCCCGCCCCCGCCGGGCTGGGCGCGGCACTGTTGCTCGCCTTGCTGGGCGGTTGCGGAGGCGGCGTCGACAGCGGCGGAACCGGCGGAGCGACGG
>JANOLA010000814.1:0-6123 GCA_031419535.1 Burkholderiales bacterium
CAGCCGAGTTTCACGCCGGTGGCGCCGGCGGTCAGGGCAGAGACGTGCTGCACGCGCAGGTCGGTCTGGACCCGCACGTTGACTTCGAGGTCGAGCACGGCGGCGCGCAGCACGGTGCCGGCTTCGACGGGTGGTGAATCGTTGGGGAGAAACAGCGCGCAACCGCCCGCGCTCACGTCGAGAATGCGCAGCAGCGTGGGCATTCCCGGGTGGGTAATGCGCGCGGCCGGGGCGTTGCGCACGGGCGGACGAACCCGGAAGTTCTCGCGCCGCTGAAAACGGTACAGCTCGCGCGGCATTGCGCAGCGCAAGGCCGACGAGTTGCCGCCGTCCACGAGCACCAGGCCTTGCGCGTCGAACTGGATTTTCACGTCGTCGATCACGCCGACGGCGGTAACCAGGGGCGATTCGATCACGCGTTGCAGGCGCGGGTCGTCCTTGCTGCCGTCGAACATCATGCTGATCGCCGAGCGCGCCGAGTCGATGACCCAAGGCTTCACTTCCCAGCTCGTGGCGTCGGCCGCGTTCAGGTTCAGGATCGCGCTTGCGCTGCACACGCGATTGAGCATCGCGCGGATTTCCACCGCCGAGGTCATGCGAAAGTCGTGCAGGCCGCCATGCGAGGCGGCCAGCGAGTCCAGCGACATCGGCAAAGTGTCCATCGTGCGGCGGATCAGGTCATGGTGGAAAGGCCGGTGCTGCTCAGTCTCTCAGTGCACCGTGCGGTTGCGGCCGGCGAGCAGCCGGTCGAGGTCGTCGAGCCAAGGCTCGGCGAGCGAGCGAATCTCGGCGTCGTTGATCAAGATGCGCTGCATGATGCGCGATTTGAGTTGCGCTTCGTCAGGGGGCATGGCCTTCTGAGCCGCGGCGTGTTTCAGGTGCGAAATCAGCAGGGCGCAGGCGCCTTCGAGCTTGACGACGCGGTCCCAGTCGCCTTCGCGAGCGGCGCTGAGCATGTCTTGGCTGGCCTGCTCGATGGCTTCGTAGTAATTCAGCAGCGTCGCGGGCTTGGGGGTATCGAGGGGCATGGCGGCACTGGGTGTCATGGTCGGTCGGCCGCGGGCCGCTGGGGTTGGACCTGATCGCCGATTTCGCGCCAGGCAGCGCGCACCGGCTCGAGCAGCTTCGCGCACTCGGCGAGCGCGGCGTCGTCGTTGTGCAGGTTCGCGTGCGTCAGGCGCAGCGTGATGTAGTGGTACAGGTCGCGCAGGTCGCGCGCCAGGTTGCCACCGGCTTCAGTGTTGAGTGCGCCGTGCAGGCCTTCGTCGACGATGCGCATGGCGCGAGAAATCGCCTTGCCCTTGGTCTGGATGTCGCCGGCGCGGATCGCGCCGCGCGCCTGTGCGATCGAGTCTTGCACGCCGTCGAACAGCATGCTCACGAGCTGGTGCGGCGACGCCGCGGACACGCCGGTTTCGATGCCGACATGCCGGTACGCACTGGCACCGGCGTTTGTTCCGGGCGGGCGGGGGCGAACAGGGGTCGCGTGCATGGTGCGCAGGTGGCGTGCAGGGTTGCTGTGCCTGAGATATCGACCGCCGGTGCGGCGACTTGAGCGCTCCGAATCCGGGAAACAGGCCGGGTTGCCGGGGCTAACCGTTGTTGAATACGGTGAGCTGTTGCGTGATGTATCCGGACAGGCTGTTCAGTTGCGCCATCTGCCGGTCCAGCGCCGTGTACTGTGCACGCAGGCGCTTTTCGACTTGGGCGATGCGCCCCTCCAGCGCGTCCTGGCGATCCTGGTTCAGGTCGATGCGCTTGCGCAGGCCTTCGCTGCGCGTGATGATCGTGCCGTCGCTGCCGAGCAGCCGGTCCGCCATGGAGCGAATCTGCGTCGCGATGCCGTTGTTCGCGGGCACCAGAGTGTCGACATTGCCGAACAGCTTGCGCGCCTCGGTCGGGTTGGCCAGCGCGCTCGCGATCTTGGTTTCGTTGAGCCTGATTGAACCGTCACGCTGCACGTCGAAGCCAACCTCCGACAACCTCGTGAACGTCGTCGACGCCGCACTTGTGACTCCGAGCAACTGGCGCATCTGACTGCGAATCGCGACCGCGGCGCTGTCGCCGTGCAGGGTATTGCCGCTCTTGTTGGCGGTGTCCAGTTTGGTCTGATCCGCCATCAATTTGTTCAAATCGTTGTACGCGGTCACGAATGCGTCGACCGCACTGCGCAGCGCCGGCGTGTCTTGCGCCGCGCTCAGCAGCACCGGGCCGGCGGTCACGCGGTTCAGCGTCAGCGTCATGCCGTCGAGCACGTCGGTCAGCGTGTTGCTCTCCGAGACGACGGCCAGGTTGTTCAGCGTTGCCGACGCGTTGGCCGCGGCGAGCGCCTGCGCCATCGTCAAGATGCCCGCCGACGGGTCGAACGCCAGGGCTGAGAGGCCCACGCCGTCGCTGTTGTTGCCGTCGCCATCGGCCACGCTGACCCGAAATCCGTTCGAGGCGCCCGGCGAACTGGAGCGCAGCACCAGGCGCGAGCCGCTCGCGTCGGTGAGCACCGAGGCAATCACCCCGGCGCCGGAGGCGTTGATCTTGTCGCGCAGTTGCGCCAGCGACTCCGCCGGCGGCCCGACCGCGATGCTGACCGCGGTGGCACCGGTCTTCGGCGTGAAGCCGCTCTGGTCGGCGCTCCAGGTGCCGAGCTCGATGGTCAACGTGCCCTCGAACTGGGCGGTGGGTGTGGCGGGGATCAAGCCGGTCGCGTTGGACTGCGCCGCCGCGAGCTGATTCACTTGAATCGCGTAGTTGCCGGCCTTGGTGGTGGCGCCGGTGGTCACCGACACCGCGCCGGGGTCGCTCGACGTGCCGGTGGTCTTGTTCCAGGTCTCGCTGCGGGTCAGTGCCGAGGCCGCGTCACGCAGCGACGCGATCGCCGACTTGACCTTGCCGTAGGTCGAGAGCTTGGTTTCGAGCGCCTTGGCTTGCGTTTCGAGCTTGGTGAGCGGCACCCGCTCCACCGCCACCAGTTGGGTGATGATGCTGTTGATGTCGAGTCCGCTGCCGATGCCGGGCGATGAGATCGTGGCCATGGGAATGATCCTTTGTCGTCATGCGGCTCTTCGGCAGCGTGGCGCGGGACTTGAGGGTGCGCATCTGACGGCCCAGGCAACGTGTGGAGTTTCAGTTGCGCAGCAGTTGCAACACCTGCTGCGGCAACTGATTCGCCTGCGCCACCATCGCGGTGCCGGCCTGCTGCAGAATGTTCGCGCGGGACATGTTCGCGGTTTCGGCGGCGAAGTCGGCGTCCATGATGCGGCCGCGCGCGGCCGACTGGTTTTCGCCGGTGACTTGCAGATTCGAGATCGCGAAGGCGAAGCGGCTCATCGCCGCGCCGTAGGTTGCGCGGTCGGTGTTGACGGCGTCCAGCGCGGCGTCGATGTCGGTCAGCGCGGTCCCGGCGGTACCGAGCGTCAAGATGTCGCCCGCCACCGCGGTGACGGCGACCGTCGTCATGTCCAGCGTGTCGCCGTTGTTCGGGCCGACCTGAAACGTCTGCGTTCCGGCACCGGCGCCGACAATCGCGACGCCGTTGAACTTGGTCTGGTCGGCGACGCGCTGAACTTCGGCGGAGAGTTGCTGGTATTCGGCGTCGAGGTTGGCGCGGTCCGATGCGCCGTTGGAGCCGTTCAACGACTGGATCGCCAGTTCGCGCATGCGTTGCAGCGCATCGGTCACGATGGACAACGCGCCTTCGGCCGTCTGCGCGAGCGAAATGCCGTCGTTCGCGTTGCGGATCGCGACATTGATGCCGCGAATCTGGGCGTTCATGCGGTCGGCGATCGCCAGGCCGGCGGCGTCGTCTCGCGAGGAGTTGACGCGCAGCCCGGAGGACAGGCGTTCCATCGAGGTGGCGAGCGAAGACTTCGACGTCGTCAGGTTGCGCTGCGCGTTCAGCGAAACGATGTTGGTATTGATGGTCTGGGCCATGCCGGCACTCCTTGAGAATCAAATCGGCCTTCCGGCGCTTGTAGCCGGTCCGGGTCGGACACCGAGATCCGATTGAGTTGGATTCTTGAGCAGTGGCGTGGCGCAGGATCGCTCGATAAGGGCAGCGAAGTCGGGTCAAAAAAAGGAAAAGCCGCCGGAATGCTTCGCCAAATAGCAAATCCGCCGGAATGCTTCGCCAAATGGGAAAGCCGCCGAAGTGCTTCGCCAAATAGGAAAGCCGCCCTGAAGGGCGGCCTTGGCTATTGTTGGGGCCCGCGTTTTGTCGGGCCTGGTGTCGTGCTCAGCGCAGCAGCGCCAGCACCTGGTTGGGCAACTGGTTCGCTTGCGCGACCATCGCGCCGCCGGCCTGCTGCATGATCTGGGCGCGCGACAGGTTCGCGGTTTCCGCGGCGAAGTCGGCATCGACGATGCGGCCGCGCGCGGCCGCTTGGTTCTCGCCGGTGATCTGCAGGTTCGTGATCGCGAACGAGAAGCGGCTCATCGCGGCACCGTATGTGGCGCGGCTCGTGTTGATGACATCCAGCTTCGCATCGAGATCGGTGACCGCGGTGTTTGCACTGCCCGTGGTCAGAACGTCGCCGGCCACCGTCGTCACCGCCGTCGTGGTGATGGTCAAGGTGTCGCCGTTGTTTGGACCGACCTGGAAGATGTTCGCCCCGGCGCCGGCACCGATGATGGCCACGCCGTTGAACTTGGTCTGGTCGGAGATGCGCGTGATTTCCTGCGACAACTGCTGGTACTCGGCGTCGAGGTTGGTACGGTCCGAGGCGCTGTTTGTACCGTTCTGCGACTGGATCGCAAGTTCACGCATGCGCTGCAGCGCGTCGGTGATCGTCGCCAACGCGCCTTCGGCGGTCTGTCCGAGCGAAATGCCGTCGTTTGCATTGCGGATCGCGACGTTGATGCCGCGAATCTGCGCGTTCATGCGGTCGGCGATCGCCAGGCCGGCGGCGTCGTCGCGTGCCGAGTTGACTCGCAAGCCTGAAGACAGGCGTTCCATCGAGGTGGCGAGCGACACCTTCGAGTTCGAGAGATTGCGTTGCGCGTTGAGCGAAACGACGTTGGTGTTGATAGTCATTGCCACGGTGGGGGCTCCTTACGGTTGATGTGAATCGGCCCGCTTACCGGACCACGACTCCGGTTTTCCGGGGGCGTTGCTTGCTTATCGGATCGGGACTTTCTGGACTTGAGGGCGAAATTTCGTGGATGTGAAAAAAAGGCGCCAAACAAGTCAAGAGGTGCTAACGGTAGATAACAAGGCATTGAGTCCTGCTTATCGGCGCATGGAAAAAAAAATAAAGCAAATTTTCGCGGTTGGGTATGCACTGCACTAACTATGTAGGAAGTTTCGAGACACCTTCATCGAAGCACCGGCCGATTCGCGAACTGGGCGGTTCGTGCCTGGCAATCGCCGCTCAAGTCGATTGCCGCTCCACCGATATCCGACAGCAATGTGAAGGCTCGACGCAACGATGCGCCGATGCCGTCGACCCACGCCACCGAACAGCTTGAACAAGGAAATTCCATGGCCTCCATCATTTCGAATCTTTCCACCGCGATCATCGCGGGCCTGTCGACCGCGACGATCGCGGGGCTCACGACCGAGGATTGGGCCGCGTTCAGCACGGCGCAGATCGCGGCCTTGACGACGCAACAGGTGGCGGTCATCGGTACCGCGGCGATTCCCGCGCTGAGTTCGGACCACATCGCGGCGTTCGAGACGAATGACGTACGTGCCATCAATTCGGCGGCACTGCGCTCGTTCACCACCGAACAGATCGCGGCGTTCACGTCGAATCAGATGGCGGCGCTGACGACGGGTCAGGTGACTGCATTGACGACGACACAGGTGTCGGGGCTCACGACCGACGACCTGAATGCGCTGACCACGACTCAGTTCGCTGCTTTGAGCAGTGCGCAAGCTGGCGTGCTCACGACGGATCAGATCGGGGCGTTGGGGTCCAGCGACTTGAGGGCGCTTAGCTCGGCGGCACTGCGCGCTTGGAGTACCGATCAACTCGGCGCCCTCAGCTCCGACAGCATGGGTGCACTGACGACCGGCCAAGTCGCCGCGCTCACGACGACTCAAGTGTCCAGCCTGGTGAGCGACGACCTGAACGCGCTGGGCACGCAGCAGTTCGCCGCGTTGACCACCGCCCAAGTTGCCAGCCTGAC
>JANOLA010000815.1:0-1600 GCA_031419535.1 Burkholderiales bacterium
TTTCGAACTTCTCGGTGTCGACGACGATCTGTTTGCGCTCGAGCTGCACGCCCCAGTCGGCAATCGGCCCGAGCTTTGGGCACACGCCCATTTGCACGAACAGCAGGTCCAGCTCGAGTCGATGCGCGGCACCGTCGGCGCCGGAAATGATCACGGCGCACAGGCGAGCGGCCGACTCTTCAATGCCGCTGACTTGACCCGCGACGAACCGCACGTCGCCCCGCTCGCGCAGTTGCGCGAGGCGCGCGAGGCTTTGCGGCTGCGCCTTGAAGCTGTCGCGGCGGTGAACCAAGACGATGCTCGCACAGCGCTGCGGCCCCGGCTCGGCGAGCGCAATCGCAGCGTCCACTGCCGCGTCGCCACCGCCAACCAGCACGATCCGTTTTCCCGCGCGCAATGCCGCATCGGGCAGGCGATGCCATAGCTGCGTCCGGTCGAACTTGTCGAGCCCTTCAACGCCGAGGCGCCGCGGCTGAAACGAACCGACGCCGGCGGCCACGACGATCGTCTTCGCGAGGAAGCGAACGCCCTTCGATGTTTCCACATCAAAGCGGCCATCGGACCGCCTGGCCAGCAGCGTCACTTCCTGGTCCAGGTGCATCGGCACCGCGAACGGCTCGATTTGCTTGAGCAGGTTCGCGGTCAGCTCGCGGCCCGTGACCACTTGAATGCCCGGAATGTCGTAAATCGGCTTGTCGGCGTAGAGCTCGACGCATTGCCCGCCCGCCACAGCAAGCGAGTCGACGATGTGCGCCTTGATCTCGAGCAAGCCAAGCTCGAACGCCTGGAACAGGCCCACCGGACCGGCGCCGACGATGACGGCGTCGGTCTCAATCGGCGTGTCGCCCGGCGTTGACGTCATGCGTGGCGCGCAGACGCTATTTGATCAGCTCGCCGAGCTTGCCGGTGCGGTCTTTCCATTCGTCGGCGTCGGGCAGCGGCGTCTTGCGCTTCGTGATGCTCGGCCACTTCTTGGCAAGCTCCACGTTCAACTTGATCATGTGCTGCTGGTCGCCGGGAACGTCTTCTTCGGGAACGATCGCGTTCACCGGGCATTCGGGAATGCACACCGCGCAGTCGATGCATTCATCGGGGTCGATCGTCAGGAAATTCGGCCCCTCGCGAAAACAATCGACCGGACAGACGTCAACGCAGTCGGTGTATTTGCAGCGGATGCACGATTCGAGAACGACGTGGGTCATGGAAGAAAACTCTTGAGTTGATGGAGCCAGGTGCGCTTGCCAGTTGCACCGTCGGGCGCAGTGGATTCGCGCCGAGGAAAAGGCCAGCGCGAATTCTAGGGCTTGGTGCCGGCCACTCGCTTGGCAGGGTTGGCCGCGACGTCTGCGCCGCGCGATGCGCTTCGATTCGCGGAACCGACCGGTGCCGCGCCGGCGCCGACGACGACGACGCTCGGGCGCCCGCTGTGCAACAGGCTCGCCTGGCCCAGGTGCGCGAGCAAATGATCAGAGCGCAATTCATCGGGCCAACCGGCGCGCGACACCACGCTGACCGCCGTGTTCTCCGGCCAGCCCGCGGCGATGAGACGCCGTGCCAGGCCACCGAGCTGCCGCCCCGCCATGTAGAACACTTCCGTGTC
>JANOLA010000816.1:0-3348 GCA_031419535.1 Burkholderiales bacterium
CGATGATGCGGCGCCGCAGCGGCGCAATCGTCAACATCGCCAGCGACGCCGGGCGCGTGGGCAGCCTGGGCGAGACCGTCTACTCGGCCGCGAAGGGTGGCCTGATCGCGTTCACCAAGTCGCTCGCGCGCGAAACGGCGCGCTACGGCATCAACGTCAACTGCGTCTGCCCGGGGCCGACCGAAACGCCCCTGCTGTTTGCCGTGCCCGAAAAAGTTCTCGGGGCGCTCGAGAAGGCGATTCCGATGCGCCGTTTCGCCAAGCCCGGCGAGATCGCCGACGCGGTGGCGTTCTTCGCCGGCGAGCGCGCCCGCTACATCACGGGCCAGGTGCTCAGCGTGAGTGGTGGGTTGACGATGGCGGGATGATCGAGCCAACTCGCGATGAGCCAAGACGCTGCGTCAGCGCTCGGCAGACGTTGGCACGATGCCGAAGGCGTGCACATCGACGTGCGCGGCCTGCCGCCGCCGCAACCGCTGGTCGCGATCCTGCGCCTCGTGCGCGAACAAGGCGACGCCGACGCGGCGGTGATCGTGCACCACGACCGTGACCCGCTGTTGCTCTACGCCGAGTTGGCCGAGATCGGGTGGGTCGCCGAGCGCATCGCCGGTGAGCCCGGCGAAGTTCGCCTGAAATTGTTGGGCCCACAGTTGCTTCGCGCCGGCGCCGAGCGCGCCCCGTGAAAACCGCCGCCGGAGCATTCCTCGCCGGCGCGACGAGCCGCTTGCTGCCGGCGTCGATCCCGTTTCGCTTTTTCGGTGCGGCGGTCGTCTACCACCTGCTCGCGTGGCTCGGGTTGCTCGCCGGGGCGGACCGGGTGCCGCGTTTTGCAGGCGGCTTCGGCTGGCCGCTCGCTGCGCTGCATCTCGTGACGCTGGGCGTGCTCGTGATGACGGCGATCGGTGCGAGCCTGCAACTGCTGCCGGTGGCGACACGCCAGCCGGTGCGGCGGGTCCGCTGGGCGGCAGCCATCTGGTGGTTGTATACGCCCGGCGTGGCTGCGGTCGGATTCGGCATGGGCAGCGGCGCGCCGCTGCTGTTGGGGCTGGGCGCGGTGGGGGTGCTGCTGGCGCTGCTCGCCTTCGCGGCTCTGTTGGCGAACAACCTGCGCGCGGCGCGCGGCATGCCCGGCGTGGTGGTGCATGGTTGGGCGGCGCTGGCTTGCCTGCTCGTGGTGCTGGCAACGGCGCTATCCCTCGCGCTCGCGGGAATGGGCCTGCCGCTGCTCGATCGTGCGACCGGAGTGGCGCTGCACATCGCCTTCGCCGGCTACGGCTTCATGGGCCTGCTGGCGTTCGGCCTGTCATTCATCCTGGTGCCGATGTTCGCGCTCTCCAACGCGCCTGACGAGCGCCGGGCAATCGCTTCGTGCGCGCTCGCCGTGGCGGCGCTCGCGCTTGCCGCGCTCGGCGCATTCGGGTTCGAGCCGCGGCTGCTGCGCATCGGCGCGATTGGCCTCGGCGCCGCCGCCGTGGCGCTGCATTTGCGCCTGATGCTTGGCGCACTGCGCAGCGGCATGCGCCGCCAACTCGGGCGCTCGTTCACGCTGGTGCGCATCGGCTGGGCCGCGCTGGTGGCGACTCTGTTCGTCGCGCTCGGCATCGTGCTCGACGCACCGCTGCCCGGCCTTCCCAGCCTGTTCGGTCTCACGCTGATCGCCGGCTGGCTGCTGACTTTTCTGCTCGGCATGCTGCAGCGCATCCTGCCGTTCCTCGCATCGATGCACGCGGCGCAGGGTCGCAAGCGCCCCGCCACGCCGTCGTCGCTGAGCGCGGAGCGCCCGCTTGCGATCCACTTCGCTTGCCACTTGACCGCGCTGGCCGGGCTGGCGCTGGCTGTCGTCGCCGACAGCGTGACGTTGGCCGCGCTGGCGGCCGGCGTCGGTGCGCTCGGCGCCGCGGCGTTCGCGGCTTTCTTCCTGATCCTGCTGCGCCGGATGCGCGGCGGCGCGCCGGCGGCGCAAGCCGAGGGCACGCCGATCGCTTGAGATGCATCAAGGGCGGCGCCGCCGGATTCGCTAATCTGGTACTCGTCTACCATTATTCGATGGCCGGTGAACTTGATGCGTCAAATCAGCCACACGCTCGACACCGAACACCGCAGCAGTCTCGATCTGCTGGGCCGCGTCGAGCAGGCTTTCGCGCGAGCACCGCGCGGGGGCGCCGCGCGCGACCCTGAATTCAACAAGCTGGCCGCAGCGTTCGGCCGCCTTATCGAGCAAGACATAGCCCGCCACTTCGATTTCGAGGAGCGCGAGCTGTTCCCGCGCATGGCGCAGGCAGGCGAGGGCGATATCGCCAAGCTGTTGCGCGAAGAACACGACGCGATCCGTGCGGTGGCCGGCGAAATCCTGCCGCTGGCGCGCGCTGCTGCTACAGGCACGCTCGACGCGAGCGGCTTCGACGCGCTGAAGCGCCTTGCGTTGGAGATGGTCGAGCGCCAGGTGGCGCATATCCAGAAGGAAACCATGGCCCTCCTGCCTCTGCTCGACGACCTGCTCGACGAAGACATCGATCGCGAGCTCGCGTTCGCCTATGCATCAGCCTGACCTGAACCGGGAGACGAAGATGGAGACCATGGCCACGCAGCCGCTCGCGGTGCGCGGATTGATGCGCACCGACCTCGCCGATGTCGTCGCCATCGATACCTCGATCGAGGGCCGCTCGAGGCGCGACTACGTCCAGCAGCGTCTGGCGGCGGCGCTGCGCGACCCCGCGCTGCATGCGCAATTCGCCGCGCTCGACGCCGACGGCCTGGCCGGCTACATCCTCGCGCGCGTGCTCGAAGGCGAATTCGGCCGCGACGCTCGCAGCTTGCGCCTCGAGCTGGTCGGCGTGCGGCCCGACGCGCATCACCACGGCGTGGGCGCGCGCCTGTTCGACGCGCTCGTTGAATGGGCCGGGCGCCACGCCATCGGCGAGCTGCGCACGCAGGCGGCGTGGAATGATTTCGTGATGCTGCGCTGGCTCGACGGCATGGGCTTTGAGCTGGCGCCTAACGCAGTCGTCGACTGCGCGGTGGCCGGTGGCGCCTACCTGCCCGAGCGCGACGACGCCTTGCCGCCGGGCGACAGCGCGGGTCACGAGATCAATTTCGGCGCTGCGTCCGGCAACGACTTCGAGCGCCTGGCACGCGACACGGCCGAGGTGCGCTCCATGGCGCTGGCCGACCTGAGCGACATCGCCCGCATCGACCGGCGCATCACCGGCCGCGACCGGAGCAGCTACCTGCAGGCCAAACTCGCCGAGGCGCTGGACGATTCCAGCCTGCGCGTGTCGCTCGCGGCACGCCGCGACGGAGCGACGGTCGGCTACCTGATGGCGCGCGTCGACCGCGGTGACTTCGGCC
>JANOLA010000817.1:0-3006 GCA_031419535.1 Burkholderiales bacterium
CGCGGCGCGCCGCGCGGCGCGGCTCGACCCGAACGAGGCGTTGCGCCATGAATAGCGCTACGGGGGCACGGTTTGCTCCGCATCAACCCGTTGCCACCGCGTTCAGTCAGACTGCCGATCAAAGGAGTGCTTCTATGTACGGTTTCCACGCCAGACTCGACACCTCATTCGACGAAGCGGTACGCAAGGTCACGGAGGCCTTGAAAGCGGAAGGCTTTGGCGTGCTCAGCGACATCGACGTGCAGGCGACGCTGAAAGCCAAGCTCGGCGCCGAAGTTCGGCCCTATCGCATCCTCGGCGCGTGCAACCCGCCGCTCGCGCACAAGGCCTTGCAGGCCGAACCCGACATCGGCTTGCTGCTGCCGTGCAACGTCGTCGTGCGCCAGGAAGCCGAAGGGCATGTCACGGTGGCCTTCATCGACCCGCAGACGATGGTCGACCTGATCGACAATCCGGCGGTTCGCGAAGTGGCCGATGACGCCAAGGAGCGTTTGCTGCGGGTGCGCGAGAGCCTGATGCATTGAACGCGCGCCGGCGCGCAGACGCCAGTCCGAGCGCGGCGCCATCCGTCGCGTGGCGCGCCCTGCCCAGCGGCGTCTGGGTGCTGGGCATGGGCTCGCTGTTCATGGACATCTCGTCGGAGCTGATCCACGGCCTGCGGCCGATCCACGGGCGAGTCTTGACGAATCTGGAGCCCCGGTTGAGGCTAAAAGCCGGGAACGATCTCAATGCGGCTCGGCCGCCGCCTGCTGCTCCATGCGCGCCAGCACCCCGTCTTCGAGGTGGTACACCGTGTCGAAGCCTTCGATCATGCGCCGGTCGTGCGTCACCGTGATGACGGCTGAGCGCCGCTCGCGGGCGATGTTGCGCAGCAGCGCCATCACCTTGTTGCCGCGCTCGGTGTCCAGCGCCGCGGTCGGCTCGTCGGCGAGGATCAGCGGCTCGTTGGCCAGCGCGCGACCGATCGCGACGCGCTGCTGCTCGCCGCCGGAGAGGTTGGCGGGCAACGATTCGGCGCGCTGCGCGATCTCGAGGTAGCCGAGCAGCTCTCTCGAACGCCGCGCCGCCTCGCGTCGGTGGATGCCGTTCAAGTGCATCACCAACGCGACGTTCTCCCGGGGCCGTGAGGAAAGGGATCAGGTTGTGCTGCTGGAAGATGAAGCCGATGTTGCGGCGCCGGAAGGCGCGCTCGTCGACGCCGGTCCAGACGTTGTTGTAGACCTCCTGCCCATTGATGACGATGCGCCCGGTGCTGGGTTCGAGGATCAGGCTGATCGACAGCAGCAGCCTGCTCTTGCCCGAGCCGCTGGGACCCAGCAGTGCGGCGAGTTCGCCTTCCCGTACGGTGAACGAACAGGGCTTGAGCGCGTGCACAGCAAGCTCTCCGCTGCCGAAGGTCTTGGACACCCCTTCGACTTCGACGACGGGCACGTCAACCGCCGAGGGCCAACTGAGGCGGCGTGCGCTGCGCGTGCCAGATCGCCAACAGGCTCGCCACCACGCCGCCGACCAACATCACCACGAAGGTGGCGGCTTTTCGAAACAGCGGGCTGCCCGGCAGCAGCATGGCGCCCACCTCGGCCTGGCGCGAAATGATCACGCCATCCATCGGCGCAGTGATGCGGGTGAATGTCAGTTGGGTATCGGCATGGCGCGCCTCCTGACCCGACGCATGCACGTCGTCCGCGCGCGCGGAATGGGCGGCGCGTGCGCTCTCCAGGTTCGCTGCCGCGGCGCGCAGCGCGGCGTCGCAGGCGTCGAGCACTGCTTGCGAAACGAAGCCGGTGCGCAGCAATTCGGCGTCGCGCTGCCGCTTGCTGCGTGCCAGTTCGAGCTCGGCCTGCGCCTTGGCTACATTCGCTTGGGCCGCCTCGACGTTGTGCGCCAGCGCCTCTTGCTGGTGTCGGGGCCGATCACGCGTTGCGCCACCTCGCCATGCAGCGCTTCGGTGATGGGCACCGCAACGGAGCGCCCGAAGCGCCCGCGCGCCTGCGGTAAAGACCTCGTTGCCGCTGGCATCGACGATGCGCACGCCCACCGAGCAACAGATCGTCAACGCCCGGCCAGTCGAACTTGACGCGGAACTCGAAGTCGCGGGCCTGTTCCAGTTCCAGCGTGAAGGACGGCGCTTCGGTCGTTGGGGTGGACACGTTCACGCGCGGTCCGACAGGCGGCCGATTGCGCAGCTCACAAACGACTTGGCCACCGCCGCCACCGACTTCAGCCCTTCAACCGAGCCCTTCTCGGGATAGCCCAGGCGCGCAAGCGTGGTCGCCACATCGTGCCGCACATCGGCAGCGGCCTCAACCGTCACGGTGTGGCGCGAAAGGTCGACGGCAACGCTTTTCAGTCGCGGATCGGCACGAAGCGCCGTTTCAATCGTGTTCGCGCAGCCGCCGCACTTGACGTTTTCCACCTCGAATTGCAGTTCCATCGCGCTTCTCCTTGGCTGTGAATGCTGCGCCGGCGTGCCGCTGCGGAGCTTGACCCACGTCAACGCGGCCGCGTCGGATTCGAACAAACTCTCTCGCATGGACTTGCTCGATTTCGCGCGCGGACCCGCGCTTGCTTTCGCCATCGCCGTGTTTGTGCTGGGGTCGGCATGGCGCCTGATCGGCGTGCTGCGCCTGCCGCGGCTGCCCGATCGATCGCCGGCGCGCGCGGGTGCGGCGTCGAACGCGGCGGCCGCGGCGCGCGCCGTTCTGCGCGGCATGTGGCCACGCCAGGCGTTCTCACGGCGCACGCAGTTCGTCACTGTGAACGGCTACGTCTTTCACGTTGGCTTGGCTCTCGTGTTCTTCGGTTACGCGCCGCACATCGCTTTCATCCAGCGCGTCACCGGCCTGGGCTGGCCGGCCTTGCCCGACGCGGTGATGTATTTCGCTGCCGGGGCCAGTGGCCTGTCATTGGCGCTGGCGCTGGCGCTGCGCCTGACCGATCCGGTGCGCCGCCTCATCTCGAGGGCCGACGACTGGATCACCTGGGCGCTCGTGTTCCTGCCGCTCT
>JANOLA010000818.1:0-1826 GCA_031419535.1 Burkholderiales bacterium
ACCCGCGCGTGGGCCGCATGCTGCTCGAAGCGCGCCAGCGCAACGCGCTCAGCGAAGTGTTGGTGCTCGCCAGCGCGTTCAGCGTGCAAGACGTGCGCGACCGTCCGCTCGAACAGCAGCAAGCGGCAGACCACGCGCACAAGAAATTCGACGACGAACGCAGCGAATTCCTCGGCGACCTGAAGCTGTGGAACTGGCTCGAAGCCAGCCGCGGCGGCCACAGCGCGGTGCCGAGTCCGAGCGAGCCGCCGCGCGCCGGCGCGCCCGCCACGCACCCCGCGAGCCCGAAGTTGTCGGCCCGCAAACAAGAGCAATTGCTGCGCGAGAACTTCCTGTCGCCGCGCCGCGTGCGCGAGTGGCGCGATTTGTATTCGCAGCTGCACACCGTGGTCGCTGAGCAGGGTTGGCGCTTGAACGCCACGCCCGCGACTTACGAGCAACTGCACCTGTCGATGCTGGCCGGGCTGCTGGGCAACATCGGCTGCAAGAGCGACGACGACGAGTGGTACCTGGGCGCGCGCGGCATCCGCTTTTACCGCCATCCGGGCGCGAACCTGTCGAAGAAGCCGGGCAAGTGGATCGTCGCGGCTGAACTCGTCGAGACGAGTCGCCTCTACGGGCGCGGCATCGCCGCGATCGAACCGCAGTGGCTGCCGGGCATCGCGGCGCATGTGTTGAAGAAACAGTTGCTCGAGCCGCATTGGGAAAAGAAAGCGGCGGAAGTGATCGCGCTGGAACGCGCCACGCTGTACGGCATCGTCATCTACCACAACCGGCGCGTCAATTTCGGCACGGTCGATCCGGCCGCGGCGCGCGAGATCTTCATCCGCGAGGCGCTGCTGGCGGGCGAGTGGGACACGCGCCTGCCGTTCATCGCGGCGAACCGCAAGCTGATCGCGCAGGTGCAGGAACTCGAACACACGGCACGGCGCCAGGACGTGCTGGTCGACGACGAGTTGATCCACGCGTTCTACGACCGGCAACTGCCCGCCGATGTGTGCAGCGGCGGATCGCTCGAACGTTGGTATCGGCAGGAGTCGAAAGCCAACCCCGCGCTGTTGCTGCTGACGCGCGATGAGTTGATGCGCCACGAGGCCGCCGGCATCACCAGCAGCGCTTACCCACGCACGATTCGCCTGGGCGGCATCGACTGCGCGGCCAGCTACCTGCACGACCCGGGCGATGCCAAGGACGGGCTCAGCGTCGCGGTGCCGATCTATTGCCTGAACCAGGTCAATGAAGAACGCTGCGAATGGCTGGTTCCCGGCATGCTGGCCGACAAGGTGCTCGCGCTGTTGAAAACCCTGCCGCAGCGGCCTCGTTCGCGGCTGATGCCCTTGGCCGACACGGTGGCTGACTTCGCGGCGAAAGTGCCCTTCGAGCAAGGCAGCCTGCTCGACGCCTTGCTCGCCGACGTGCGCGCGCGCACCCAGCTCGACGTGCGGCGAAGCGACTTCAAGCTCGAGCAACTGGCGCCGCACCTGTTGATGAACTTTCGGGTCAACGATGAACACGGGCGCCAGCTCGGCGCAGGCCGCAATCTCGCCGCGCTGAAGGCCGAGCTCGGCGGGCAGGCGCGCTCCGCGTTTCAGGCGCTCGCGGTGCTGAAGGCGCCTGGGCCAGCGGCGCCGAGCGCAACTCAGTCTGTAGGGCAGGGGCAGGGCGGCGCGGCTGTGCAGGCGCGAGCCCCCGAGCCGCAGCCTGCCCCGGCCGCGCCGGCGCCACCGCCTGCCCGTTACGTCGACTGGAGCTTCGGCAGCCTGCCCGAATTGATGTAATTCCGCCGCGGCGGCCAGGTGCTGATCGGCTTTCCTGCGCTGATCGAC
>JANOLA010000819.1:0-3079 GCA_031419535.1 Burkholderiales bacterium
ACCCAGCCGTCGACCCGGCCGCGCGACCAGCCGCCGAACAACTCTGACTGATCCTGCTTGTGCCGGTACTGGCTGGCGATCGTGCCGGCGTTGTAGACCGAGTCGATGCGGTCGTCCTTCGACACCGTGAGGCCCGCGGCCCAGGGTGTGTCGAGGGCGTAGAACGGGTGCATCACCGAGGCCGACTCGCGCGCACCGTCGCTGTTGTTCGCCCGCGTGTAGCTCAGCGAGGTCCAGCCGCCGAACGCGCGCTCGTTGTTGACCTGGAATTCGTTGCTTGTGCGATCGACGCCGTTGATGCGGCTGTAGCTCACGCCGATGCCGGTGCCCAGCAGGTTGAGTTCCCGGATGCCGACCTTGCTGGTATTGGCGCCGCCGGTGCGGCCGGCGCTGAAGCCGGGGTCGAGCGTCCAGGTGTCGCGGGTTTCGACCTCGATGTCCGCGACGCCGTCGCGGTAGCCGATGGGCCGGATCTGCACGTCGTACAGATAGCGCGCACCGCGCAATACGCGCTCGGTCTCTTCGATCAATCTGACCGACAGCGGTTGGCCGCGCTTGAACAGCAGCGCGCGTTCGATCACGCCCTTACGCGTTTGAATGTGCAGCCGGTTCGCCCAGCGAAACAGCGCCTTGTCTTCTTGCGGGTCTTCGGTGTCGAAGATGTTGCGGATGCGCACCTTGATTTCGCCGATGACCGCGCCCGCGGCTTCGAGTTCGGCGAAGCTGGGCAGGGGTGGCGCTGGTTGGGGTAGCGGCTGAGCCGGGTCCGGTGGGATCGCCGGCTGAGCCGGCTGAGGCAGTGGCTCTTGCGCCCAGGCAGCGCCGGCCGGCCCGAGCGCGAACGCCATCGCGATCAAGCCGGCGCGGGCCGTGATTGCAGCGAGCGGAACGTCGCGGCGCATGAGGCTCAGCGTTTGGGCGTGCAGACCTCGCCCGGTGTGGGTGCGCGAACGCCGATGAAGAACTTGCGCGCGGCTGCAGCGTCGGATCGCATTTCGAACACGACCAGTGGCGCCGTCTTGTCAAACAGAGCACCGAGAGGGTCTGTCGCGGGCGAGACCCGGTCGTGCGCTGGTGCATGGCCCGCCACCACCACGTAGCCACAGGCGGCTCGAATAGCAGTCGGCAGCAGCGTCGCGAAATCGCCTCGGCGTGCGTCGACGACCCGCGGCGCGCCGCGAAACTGCACTGCCAGCGACGCGCCGATGCGCTGCTCGGCCAGTACATAGCGCAGCGGCGCCGTGCTGTGCTCGGCCCAGGCGCGCCGCACGGCGTCAGCCAACTCCGGCGGTGCCGGCGCTTCGCGCACCGGCGACCAGCGGCGCAGGTTCGGCAATGTGCCGCCGTTGGCCGTGACCAGCGTCCACAGCAGCGGCTGCAGCGCGATGCAGACGATCGCGGCGCGGCGCAGCAACGCCGCGGGCACTTCAATCGCGAACGGGCGCGCGGCGACGAGCCACAGCGTCAGCACCACGTGGAACGTCGTGCCCCAGCCGACCAACAGGTACGCGCCCGACAGCGCGGCGATGGCGAGCGTCAACAGCAGCGGCCCGAAACCGACGATCGCCAGAAAGGGCGACAGCGCCAGCGCCTGCCCGGCAGGCTGCGGCGCGGGTGGCGCACGTCGGCGCATCCAGAAGAAGATCAGCAAGGCGGGTGCGACTTTGGCGAGATGGCTGATGCCGAAGTTCCACACCGACTTCAGGCGTTCGATCCGATCGAACTGCGCGGGGTACAGGGCGTCGGCCGCGTATTTGTCGGGTGCGGAGACCGCACCGAACGCCGCGATCAGGTGCGGCGCGAGCACCGCCGCGCCGTCCAACACCGCGACACCGAGCCCGCGCAGCGTGCGCGCATCGAAGATGCGCCGGCTCCACACCAGGTAGACGGCAAACGCCGCGAACAGCACCACCGCGCTGAACTTGGTGAGCATCGCCAGTGCCGCGCCCACACCGAGCCAGGCCCAATCGGCCAGCCGCATGCGCGTCAACGCGCGATGGAACAGCACAATCGCGAGCAGCGCGAACGGCAACTGCACCGTGTTGTGATTGAAGTAGGTCGTTCCCGCATTCATGAACTCGACGCAGGGCGCCAGCAGCGCGGCCAGCGCGGCGCGCGGCTCGCCCACCAGCGGCCGGGCCCAGGCATAGAGCAGCAGCACGGTCGCCGCCGAGCACAAGGCGCTCAGCATGAAGGTGGCGCCGATCGAAGCGCCGAACACTTGGTTCGTTGCGTACAGCAGCCAGGTCGGCAGGGGCGGGTGCTTGCCGTAGGCGAGCGCGAACTCTTGGCTCAGCAGCACCTGCTCAAAGCTGTCGTCTTGCGGCGCCACGTGCCAGTGCGCCGACAGTACGCCCCAGAACGCAATCTGGACGAGTGCGAGCAGCAGCACGAGCGCGCTTGGGTGGTTCGACCACGCCCGAAGCAGCGCGCCCAACCTTGAAGCCCGCGCGGCGCAAAGCCGGCCGCTGCCGCCCAGACTCCCGAACGCGCTCAGCCGGGAGCCGATCGACCGCGGGCTCAGGCCGCGAAACACCCTGCCCCCCGGGTCGAGCGGACTCCATGGTGCTCCAGGCACGCCCGCCACCCGGGGCCGGACAGCACCTCGAACTCGGCGACGCGCGCCGCGCCGATGCGGTCTTGCCCATCGAGGCGCGACGCCGGATGGCACATCAGCACGTCTCGGTCGGCGGCGCCGGCCAGCCACGCCGAGACGCGATTCCGGTACGCGGCCGCGTCGCCATCGAAACCGTACCAGCCGATCAGGTGCGGATTGACCGCGATGCCCGCACCGCGGCAATCCGCCGCGAGGCCGGCGCTGCCCAGGCCGGTGGTGAGACGGCTTTTCCAGCCGGCACCGGCAGGCGCGCGGCTGACCCGCACCCACGGCAAACGCTGTGCGTAGCGTTGCGCCAGCAAAGCGATCAAGGTCTCGCGCACCACGGGCAACTGATGCACATGGCGGTGCCCGTCGATGTAGTCAGGCGCGCTGTGCATCTGATCTTCGAAGCGCTGCAGCTGGGTCTGGATCGCATCGCGCAGCCTGGCACGGGCTATCGTGCGCGAATAACACGCGGCG
>JANOLA010000820.1:0-4438 GCA_031419535.1 Burkholderiales bacterium
GGTCAGCGAAGCCGAACACGTGGAGGGCGCGCTCGAAGCGGTGGCTAACGCCAGCTTCGCCTGCGTGCTGATGGACGTGCTGATGCCCGGCCAGGACGGCTATGAAGGCTGCAAGCAGATCAAGGCCAGGCTGCGCGGCGCGGCGAATGTGCCGGTGATCATGCTGACGAGCAAGTCGTCGCCGTTCGACCGGATTCGCGGCAAGATGGCCGGCTGCGACGCGTACCTGACCAAGCCGGTGCAGACCAAACAACTGCACGACACGCTGACGCAATGCATCGCGCCGGCGGGTGAAGGTGCTGCCAAGGCCGAAGCCCCAAGCGCTGCTGCGCCGCGCGCCGCGCGCCGCACCTGGCCGGCGCCGTTGGAACTGCACGACGCTGTCGAACCCTGATCCCCTTCCCCCGCCGATTGCTCAACCCCGCTCAAGGAGACCTCCATGGCACGCAACATCCTCATCGTCGAAGATGACAGAGTTCAACTCGCCCGCCTCGAAAAGCTGCTCAACTCCAACGGCTATCAGACCAGCTCCGCCGGCAATGGCACCGAGGCGCTCGCCGCGGTGAAGCGCAGCAAGCCCGATGTGATCTTGATGGACGTGAACATGCCCGGCATGGACGGTTTCGCCGCGACGCGCGCGCTGAAGGCCGACGGCGCGACGAAAGACATTCCGGTGGTGCTGGTCACCTCGAAGGACCAGAAGGCCGACAAGGCCTGGGGCCAGATGCTCGGCGCCAAGGGCCATATCGCCAAGCCCTACACCGACGAGCAGATGCTCAAGGAATTGCAGACGGTCTGATTTACCCACCCACTCTCAGGAGAACGTCATGGCTCGCAAAGTGCTCATCGTCGACGACGCTCAAGTCGATCGCAGCAACCTCGAAAAAATCGTCTCCGGAGCCGGCCACCAGACGCTGCTGGCAGACTCGGGCGCGCAGGCGATCGAACGCGCCAAACGCGACAAGCCCGATCTGATCTTCATGGACGTCAACATGCCGGGCATGGACGGCTTCGCCGCGACGCGCCAGTTGAAAGCCGATGACGCGACGAAGGGCATTCCGATCGTGTTCATGACGAGCAAAAACCAGAAGGCCGACATGGCCTGGGGCCAGATGCTCGGTGCCAAGGGCTATGTCGGCAAGCCTTACAGCAGCGAGCAGATCCTCGAGCAGTTGAAGGCCTAGGTCCGCCGCCGCGCCCACCGCGTCCGCGCGACTGCTTCAGTTCGACCGCGGCTGCTGCATCGCACTGCCGGCGCACACAACGATCGAGTTGCTCGACCGTCCGCCGGTGATCCCTGTGCCGGGTGCCGCCTACTACGTCGACGGCTTGACGCGCTGGCGGGGCCAGTGGCTGCCGGTGATTGACCTGCACGCACTGGTCAACGCCTACCGCAAGGAATACGCACCGAAAACGCGCTATCTGCTGATCGTGGCCTATCAGGCGGCGCGGCGTGGCCCGGTCCGCCACGGCGCGATCGCGCTGCCCGTCACGCCCGGCACTGTGCAGGTGAGCGACGCCGCACGCTGCGAACTGCCGGACACCAGCGACCTGTGGCCGTTGCTCGCGCTGTCATGCTTCGAGATCAAGGGGCTGGCCGTGCCGATCGTCGACACAGGGCGCCTGTTCGGTCTGTACCACGGCTGACCGGGGTTCGCGCCGGGCCGCAGGAAACCGCGGCGCCCGAAGTGGGCGCTGAGCATGTCTGCGCAATCGCGCAAAATCGAACCATGCTTTCTTTGCCAGTACCCCGCCGCGACGGCGCTCGCGGCCCCGCGCGACTGCCGTGAAACTCGCCGCCCTGCTGTCTCGCCACAAGCTGAGCCTGGTGTTCGGTTCGATGTTGGCGATGTCGTTCGCCGCGGCGAGCTTCGCGCTGTTCGAGATGTCCAGCATGCAGCATCACCTGGGCGAGATCGTCGAGCAGAACAACGCCAAGCTTCGGCTCACGCATGAAATGTCGGGGGCGGTGCACATCGTCTCGCGCGTCGTTCCCAAGCTGGTGCTGCTGCAGGATGCGACCGAGATCGACATCGAACTGCGCAAGATCGTCGCCGCGCGCCAAAACTACGACGCCGCCTGGTCGAACCTGCAAGCGCTGCCGGCCGATGCCGCCGGGCTCGAGCGGCGCGCCGCGCTCCTCGCCGCCAGCCAGATCGCGCGCCCTCTCAACGACAAGACGGTCGAGCTGGCGCGCGCCGGGCGCGATGCCGAGGCGACCGCCCTGCTGCGCAACCAGGCGGCGCCGGCCGCGCAAGCCTGGCAAGACGCGATCGCCGCGAAGATCGTGGCCGAGGACAGCGACAACACCGCCCACCATGCGCAGGCGCAGCGTTCCTACCGCGACGCGCGCAACTTGCTGATCGGCGTGAACGTGTTCAGCGTCGCGATGGGCCTGCTGTTCGGCTGGATGAGCCGTGGCGCGCTGCTCGCGCTCGGGCGCTCGCTGAAAGAGCGCGACGAATTGATCGGCATGCTCGCGCACGAAGTCGCGCAACCGCTGAACAACGCCTCGGCGGCGATCGAAGCCGCGGCCAGCGCCATCCAGACGGCGGGCGTCTTGGGGGCGGACGCCGCCGCGCCGCTGCAGCGCGCGCAGTCGGTGCTCGGGCATGTGGTGGGCTCGCTGAACAACACACTCGCCGTGGCGAAACTCGTCACCGAAGAGCGCGCCATCGCCGTGCAGGACACCGACATCGACACCGTCATCGGCCTCGCGCTCGCCGACCTCGACGCCGCGGGGCGAAGGCGCGTGTCGATCAACCGCATCGGCCAGACGCGCACCGCCACCATGAACAGCGGGCTGGTACGGCTGGCACTGCGCAACCTGCTGGTCAACGCGCTGAAGTATTCGCCCGCGCAATCGCCGGTGGAGTTGAACGTGCTCGACTCCGACGAACCGCTGGCACTGGTGCTCGAAGTGCGCGACTTCGGCAGCGGCATTGCGCCGCAGTGGCTGCCCAAGGTGTTCGAGCGCGGGGTGCGCGGCCCGCTCGCCGCCCACGCGGGCGGTGCCGCCACCGGCCTGGGCCTCGGCCTGTACATCGTGGCGCGTGTGGCGGCGCTGCATCGTGGCACGATCCAGGTGATCGACAATCAGCCGCGCGGCGCGGTGCTGCGCTTTGTGCTGCCGCAGGCCATTTTCAACTGATCGATTCACATTGGCGCCGCGCGGCTGCGCGCTGGAGGGTTCGTGTTTCCGAAGACGCTGGCAATCATCGATGACGACTCGGAGTACGCCGAGTTCCTGGCCAAGTACCTGAAGGGCGAGGGCGTCGACGTCACCGTGTTCGGCGACAGCGACGATTTCCTCGTTGCGCCGAACGCCTACGATTTCGATTTCTACCTGGTCGATCTGATGCTGCCCGGCATCGACGGGGTGGACCTGATCCGCCTGCTGCGCAAGCGGGTCACGAGCGGCATCGTCGCGGTGTCGGGCCGCTTGGGTGCCGAGGTGTTCGACCATGTGCTCACCGCCGGTGCCGACATGCACCTGGCCAAGCCGGTTCGTTTCGAGCAGGTGGCGCTGGCGGTGAAGGCGGTACATCGGCGCAGTGCCGGCAGTCCGTCGCGCGCATCGAACTGGCAGCTCGACCGCAAGGGCCGCAAGCTCGTCGCACCGGATGGCGCGCTGATCGATCTGGGCGAAAACGATCTCGCCGTGATGGAGTGTTTTCTCGACGCCGACGGCGGTGTGGTCGCGCACGCCGAGCTGCGCCGCATCATGGGCCGCGAACATTCCGCCGAGGCCGACAACACCTTGCACGCCACGATCTACCGGCTGCGCCGGCGCATCGAACGTGCCACCCAGGAGATCGTGCCGCTGCAGTCGCAGGCGCGCGTGGGCTATGTGTTTCGAGGGCGTTTGACCGCTGCGTGATCGCCGCCTGAAGTCGACTGAAACCGCACAAGACCGCCGGCGAGCCCCGCGCGGCGCGGCTCAAACGATCTGCGGCTCGCCCAGCCAGCCTTTCGAGGCATGCGTCAGCAACTGCTCGACCTTCATCGCGTACCTGCCGTTGCTCAGGCCGTAGTGGCCTTCGAACAGCGGCACGCCCGACACCGTGGCCTGGATGATGGGCTTCAGGTCGAGTTCGAAGAAGTCTCCCGGCTCGAGCGACAGCAACTGCGCCACCGTGGCGTGCGCGCTTGCGAGCGTGGCGACCACTTCCACCTCGGCCGGTTGAATCTGCTCCTTGAGCAGGTTCACCCAGCGCCGGTCGGGCTCGTTCGAGTCGCCCTGCGCGGTGGAATAGAGGATGTCGCGAATCGGCTCGAGCGTCGCGTACGGAATGCAGAAGTGAATCGTTCCGGAGTTGTCGCCGAGCTCCAGCGTGAACGAGGTCGCGACCACGATTTCGCTCGGCGAGGCGATGTTCGCGAACTGCGCCAGCATCTCGGAGCGCTGGTACTCCAGCTCGAGTGGATAGATGCCGTG
>JANOLA010000821.1:0-12581 GCA_031419535.1 Burkholderiales bacterium
CCACAGCATCGGCGCGAAGGCCACCGAGTGGTAGCCGACGGCCTGGCCCATGCGGCGCAGCACGGGCGGCGTGTCGGGGTTGTTCAGCACGTCGGCGTAGTGCACGACGCGCCGCTCGGTGATGGCCCGGCCAGGCGCCGAGCCGGCCACCGGCGCCGGGACCGTGGCCGCGATCACGTCGCGCGCCTTGCCCACGTAAGCCGCCACCTGCAGCATGCCGTGCTCGTCGACGAGCAGCACGTCGAGCTCGTCGCCGCCGAACAGGTGTTTGCAGCTGTCGAGGATTTTGTCGAACACGGGTTGCGTGTCGGCCACCGATTCGCTGATGACGCGCAGGATGTCGGCCGAGGCTTTTTGCTGCTCCCGCGATTCCTGGGTTTCGTCGAACAGCCGCGCTTTCTCAAGTGCCAGCGCAGCCTGCGACGCCAGCAGCGCCAGGTGGCCACGTTCGCGCTCACCCCACTGCGCGCGGCGGCCTTCGGCGTCGACGTACAGCCAGCCGAGGCCGCCTCTAGCACCGAGCAACGGCGCAACGATGCAGCAGCGTTGCTGGGCGGACGGGGCATCCGCAGGCCCGATGTGCAACACAGCGCTGCGCTGCTCGAGCGCCTGGTGCAGCCAGGGCGTGATGGCGCTCAGCAGGGTTTGCGCCACCTCGCCGGGCGGCAGCCTGGCCGCCACGATGCGCGGGCCTTCCGGCACCCGCAGCACCAGCATGGTTCGGCGTGCGCCACACAGACGGCGCGCAGTGTCGATCACCCGCGCGTGCAGCGCATCGGCATTCGCAGCAGCCACGGCCAACGCGCCGAAGGCCCCGAGCTGTGCAATCGCGCCGGTTTCGAGTGGCTCACCGCTCGCGCGCGGACTCCTGCTTGGCTTTCCGGCTGTAGGCATGAGGCGAGTCTAGCGGGCGAGAGTTGAAGCGAAGTCCCCGACCCACTGCAGATTGCAAGCAGCTCATGCCCGCCCCTGCACGCGCAGCAGCGCCGCCACCAAGGCCTCCACCCGGATCGGCTTGGTCAGGTAGTCGTCCATGCCCGCGGCCAGGCACATCTCGCGGTCGCCTTGCATGGCGTTGGCCGTCATCGCCACGATCTGTGGGCGTTCCTGAGGCGGCCACTTGGAGGTGATGTGCCTCGAGGCGTCCAGGCCGTCCATCTCGGGCATCTGCACGTCCATCAGCACCAGGTCGTAGGGCTGCTGCGCCACGCGCTCAACGGCCTGCAGGCCGTTCACCGCCACATCGGCGCCGTAGCCCATCTGGCTGAGCAGGCGCAGCGCGAGCTTCTGGTTCACGGCGTTGTCTTCGGCGAGCAGGATGCGCAGTGGGTGGCGCGTGGCCATTTGCGGGTCCATCGCGGTCTTGGCGGGGCTGGGCTTGGGCGTTTCGCGGCCGACTACCGCCGCTTGCACGACGGGCGCCTTGATGCTGAAGCTGAAGGTGCTGCCCTTGCCGGGGCCGCTGCTCTGGGCTTGCATCTCGCCGCCCATGATCTCTGCCAGGCGTTTGCTGATCACCAAGCCCAGGCCCGTGCCGCCGTACTTGCGCGTGGTGCTGCTGTCGGCCTGGCTGAAGCTCTGGAACAGCCGCCCCATGCCTTCGGCGCTGAGGCCAATGCCGCTGTCTTTGACGGAAAAGTGCAGCGCGTCGCGCTTTGCGTGCACGCTCAGCGTGACCTCGCCGGTCTCGGTGAATTTGAGCGCGTTGCTCAGCAGGTTCAGCAGGATCTGGCGCAGCCGCGTGCTGTCGCCGCTGACGATGGCGGGCACGGCGTCGGCCAGGCGCAGCGTGAGCGCCAGGTTCTTCTGCACCGCCTTGTGGCGCACGAGTTCGAGCGCCGAAGCCACGCATTCGCGCACGTCGAACGGTGCGGCTTCCACATCGAGCCGCCCGGCTTCGATCTTCGAGAAATCGAGAATGTCGTTGATGATGGTCAGCAGCGATTCGCCGCTGTCGCGGATCGTGCGCGCGAAGTCGCGTTGTTCTTCGTCGAGCTTCGTGTCGAGCAGCAGCCCGCTCATGCCGATCACACCGTTCATGGGGGTGCGGATTTCGTGGCTCATGGTGGCCAGGAAGCTGCTCTTGGCTTCGTTGGCGCTTTCTGCAAGAAGCCTGGCGGCTTCGGCTTCGCTGCGAGCGCCTTCGGCTTGGGCGCGCGCTTCCTGCGCCTCCTTGAACAGCCGCGCGTTCTGGATCGCGATCACGGCCTGGTCGGCAAAGGTGCGCAACAGGCTGAGTTCCTTTTCGCTGAAGGTCGCGTGGGGTTCGCGTGTCACGTCGAGAACGCCGATCGTGCGGCCTTCCCAGATCATGGGCGTCAACACGATCGCGAAGTTGCCCGCGACTTCGGCGCCGGCGCGCAGCGACGGCGGCGCGTTCGGGTCGTTCAGCACGTCGGCAAAATAGGCCTGCATTTGTTCGTCGACGAGGCGCGCGCTCAGCATACCTGCCTGCGGCTGCGGGAACAGCTTCGCCAGCGCCTGCGCGCCGGGGCCGTCGGCTGCGCCGAGGTGAACCAGCCCGTCGCCCGGGATCAGAATGATCGCCGCTTTCGGGCAATCGAACAAACGCTTCGCGCTCTGCAAGATGGCCTCGAACACGGGTTGCGTTTGCGACACCGAACTGCTGATGACTTGCAGCACTTCAGCGGTCGCGGTTTGCTGTTCGAGCGCCTCTTTGGTTTCATCGAACAAGCGCACGTTCTCCAGCGCCACCCCCAGGCTCGCAGCGACCGTGGTCAGCAACCGCACCTGCGCTTCGTCGTAGGCGCCTTCGCAATCGTGGCTCTCGATTGAAATCGCGCCAATCAGGCGCTCGCCAGAGAACACCGGCACGATGGCGCGCGACAGGCAGGGGTCGACTCGGTCCACTGCGTGCAGGCCGAGCGCCACCATCTCGGGGCGACTGTTCGCCACGATCGGGCGCTTCGACGCAAAGGCCTTCATCATCGGGCCATTGATGTCAGGTTGGAACGGTGCGATCTGAACCCGCACGCCGAACTGCACGACGTAGACGCCGCGTGCCAGGTTGGCCTGCACGTCCCACCAGAAGATCGCGATGTGGCCGGTGTTGAACACCTCGCGCAGCTTGTCGCCCACCAGATCCACGATGGCCTGAAATTCGAGCTCGCGCGCCATGCCGAGCTGCACGTCGTTGATGATCGCGAGCTCGCTCGCGCGCTGTTCCAGCTCCGCCGTGCGCTCGGCGACTTTGCGCTCCAGGTCCTCGCCCCGGCGCGCATCGGCCAATGCGGCGGCGGCCTGTGAGGCGAGCATCGCGAGCAGGTCGCGATCAGCTTCGTCGAAGCGCCCGAACGCACCTTCGAGGTCGGCGTACAGGTAGCCCTGAAGCTCGCGCTGCGCGATCAGCGGCGCGATCACGCACGAGCGCTGCTCGGTCGTGTCTGCACCCTGCGGCCCATGGCGCAGGCTCGGGGTGCGCGTGCGGCGCGCCTCATGCAGCCAGGGCGTCACTGCGAGCAGCAGCGCCTGCGGGTCTTCGCCGAGCGGCAGCATCGACGCGGCGATGCGCAGCCCGTCCGCGGCGTCCAGCACCACCAGCACGCGCTCGGCGCCGGAAAGCTCGGTCGCCTCTTCGACCACAAATTCGTGAACATCTTCGGCGCGGCGCAGCTCGTTCAGGCGCACGCCGCTGTCGACCAGGCGCTCGAACGGCTCGCGCAGGTTCGCCTCGCCGGCCAAGTGCACCACGGCTTCGCTGCGTGACGGCATGCGTGCGGCTTTGCGCGCGCGCATCGCCTGCAACCACGCGAGCACGATCTCGCGGTGCTCGCGCCGCTTGTTCAGGAAATTGCGGCGCAGCCCGGCATCGCTCAAGCCCTGGATGCGCTCGCACAGGAACCGGTAGGCCAGTTCCAGCGCGTCAAATGCGTCGTGCTCCATGCCGCTGGCGCGCAACGCCTGGCTGTGCCGCCACCACAGCACGATCGGCTCCATGCCGTCGAGCACGACGAGATTCTTGGCACGGTGCAACTGCGCGGCGCGGTTAGAGGCGGCCAGCGAGCGCGCCGGGTGGCCCGCCGCGAGGTGCGCCCAGGCGGCGTCGGTCAGGCACGCCATGAGCAGCGCGTCCTGCCCGGGCGTTACCCGCTTCACGGCGCGCTCGAAGAGCATCGCGCCCTGCGCGGCTTGGCCTTCGCCCATCGCCAGCCAACCCTGCAGGTCGGCACGCCAGCTCGCGGCACGCGCCGTGCCTAGTGCAGCGGCCTGCGCACCGGCCTTCGCGGCGTACTCCCGTGCCGCCTGCACGTGGCCCATGCGCGCCTCGAAGAATGCGAGCGTGAAATTCACGCCGATCGTCGGGCCATCCGAGGCCGTGCGCATCAGCTCGGCGGCCGCGCGGAACAAACGCCGTGCGCGCGGGTAGAGCCCCAGCGCTTCGTACGCGCGGCCGAGATTGAGCACCACGTTGCCTTGGCGTTCCACGTAGCCCGCCGCCTCGAACGCAGCAAGCGACTGTTTGAGCAGCGCCAGCCGCGCCGCGAGGTCGGCGCAATTGAAGGTGAGCAGGTTCAGCGCGTTGCCCTGGCCCAGCAGGTCGCCGCTGCGCCGGCCCAGCTCCAAGGCCAGCGCGGCAACGCGGTCGGCGTGCGCTGGTTGGCCCAGATTGTTGTGAACCGACGCCAGCACCCACAGCGCGCGGCCCTGCGCGACCGTGTCGCCCATTTCGGCAAACAACTCGGCGGCGCGGGTCGCGCGTGCCAGCGCCGCGTCGAGCTCCTTCTGGCTGCGAAATTGCGCTTCGGCGAGCAGCATCAGGCTGTGCGCCTCGAGCCGTGCATCGCCGCCGCGCCGCGCCGCCGCGAGCGCGGTCGACGCCGTGATCGACGCAGCGCGCGCCTTGCCACCGCGAATCTGCACCAGCGCCTCGCGGTTCAGCGCCCGCGCTTCGTGATCCGCCTCGCGCGTGCGCTGCGCGATGCGCTTCATCGCCTCGGCGTCGGCCGCAGCACCAGCCATGTCACCCATGGCCAGCAGGCTCTCGGCACGCGCGTCGAGCAACTCGAGCCGCGTGGGGGAGTTGTCGTTCGCCTGTAGCTCCACCAACGCCGCCAGCTCCACGCTCGCCTGTTGCACCGCCTGCGCGTGCTGGCCGGCGCAGGCCAGGTCTCGAACCTTCGCGACCGGGTCGAGCGCTGCCGGCGCCAAGCGCACCGGCGCAGCGGCCGCCTCGGGTGCCGCCGGTTGCGAGGGTTTCGACGGCTTCACATCGGGCATGGCGTGCGAGTCTACCGTTCGCGCACCACTCGTGCGCCGCGACTCAGGGGCGCGGACGACAAGCAACCACAACCGACGCACCGAGCGGCCCAGGACAATCGCCTCGCACGCCATGAACAGCCCTCCTCGCACCGCGTTCGTGCTCGCCGGCAGCGGCAGCCTGGGTGCGGTCGAGGTGGGCGATGCCGCACGCGCTCACCGAGCACGGCGTGCGGCCGGATTTCTTGGTCGGCGCGTCGGCCGGCGCGATCAACGGCGCGCATTTCGCGTCCGACCCACGCCACGTGGCGTCGCGAAGCTCGATCAGTTGTGGCGCGGCCTGATCCGCCGCCATGTGATGCCGATGCGGCTGTACAGCGAGGCCAAGGGCGGGCAGATCCTCACCAACCAGAAGACGCTCGCCCGCAGCGACAACGCGGTGCAGGCCGAGCCACTGGGCGAATTCACGCTGAAGGGCATAACGCACCCGGTGCCGCTGTTCAACGTCACGGCTTTCAGGATGAATAGCTGACCCGAGTTGACCCGGTATCTTCTCGCACGTCTTTGTCCCGACCTACACTGCCGCGGTGGAGCGATCCGCCTTCGAACTCGCCCGCTGCGCCTGGCTCGCGGCGTGCGCATCTGTGTGGGTTGGAATTTCCGCACCTGCCCACGCCGACGATGCGGCCCTGCTGCGCGAGATGCGCCAGGGAGGCGTCGCGATCCTGATGCGCCACACCCAAACCACGCCGGGTGTCGGCGACCCGTCGGGCTGGCGCCTTGCCGATTGCTCGAGCCAACGCAATCTGGATGAGGCCGGCATCGCGCACGCGAAGCGCATCGGGCGTTGGTTCGTGGATCGAAAGTTGCGCCCGACGCTGGTGCGCAATTCACCCTGGTGCCGTACGCGCGAGACCGCGCGGCTCGCGTTCGGCCGGAGCAACGATTGGGCCGCGCTGTCGAACATCTTCGAAGATCGCAGCGCTGCCGATCTGCAGGCCGCCGAACTGCGCCACTGGATGGCAAAGTTGAAGCGAGGCGAGTTGGTCGTGCTCGTCTCGCACGGGTCGATGATCGGCCACCTGGTCGGCGTTGCGCTGGCGCCGGGCGAAGCGGTTGTGGTTCGGCCTGACGCCAAGGCCGAGCGCAATCGCGACGGCGCGGTGCCGCTCGTCGTGCTCGGCCGATTCCTGGTGCCGTGATGCGGTGCTTCGGCCTTCAAGGCATGGCGCGATGCGCGCTTACTTGCGCGCTTTCGTGCGAGCTTGCCTGCGCGCTTGCCGGCGTGCTGCTCAGCGCAATGCTGTGCGGCGGCGTCGCGGCGCAGACCTCGTCACCGAGCGCCGCCGCGCTGCGCCTCATCGACGCCACGCCGCAAGGCGAGCGCGCCACGCTGCGGCTGCCCTTCACCGACGAATCGCGCAGCAACTGGCACTACACGCCGCGCAGCCGCGACGGCTTGAGCTGGCGCGCCATGTCGGCGGCGCAGCGAGACGCCGCGACTGCGCTGCTGCGCTCGGCGCTCAGCGATGCCGGCCTGAGCAAAGTGCGTGCGCTGATGTCGCTGGAAATCGCGCTGCGCGAACTCGAGACGTTCGGCCTGACGCGCGACCCTGACAACTATGCGATCGCGATCTACGGCGAACCCGCAGGCGCAGCGCCGGCGTGGGGCTGGCGCATCGAAGGCCATCATCTGTCGATGCACTTCAGCCTGAGTGCCGACCGTTATGTGGCGACGCTGCCGCAGTTCTTCGGCGCGAATCCGGCGGTGATTCCGCGTGATACGGCCTCAGCTGCGCCGCGCAAGGGCTTTCGCCTGCTCGGTGCCGAGGAGGATCTGGCGCGCCAATGGTTGGAGGGCCTGAGCGCGGCGCAACGCCGCAGCGCGCTGTTCGAAGCGCGCCCGTTCGGCGACATCGTGACGCGCAACGCCGCGCGCGTGAATCCGCTTGCGCCGGTAGGTCTGGAATTCGCTGCGATGAACTCGGCACAACAGGCGCTGCTGCTCAAGCTCATCGCCGCATTCGCCGACCATCTGCACGCTGAACTGGCGGATGCGCGCTTGATGCGCGTTCGCGCCGGCACACTGGAGTCGATTCGCTTCGGCTGGGCCGGCTCCGCGGCGCGCGGCGAGCCGCACTACTTCCGCATCCAGGGTGCGAGTTTCCTGATCGAGTTCGACAACTCCGGCGCCAACCACATCCACGCCGTGTGGCGCGACTTTGAGGACGACTGGGGGCGCGACGTGCTCGCCGAGCACTACCGGCGCGCCGGCGCCGAGGGCCGGCCTCATGCAAAGCCCTGACGCAGCGTGCTCGGCGCGGGCGATGGCAGCTTGCGATCTACTCCTTGTATGCCTCGACGTTGATCGTCAGCTTGACCTCGTCGCCGATCGCCGGCACGCCGTACTTCATGCCGAAGTCGGTGCGCTTGAGCGAGCCGCTGACGTCGGCGCCGCACATGTCCTTCTTCGACATCGGATTGGCACCGCAGTTGAACGACGTGACGACCAGCTTGACCGGTTTGGTCACGCCCAACAGCGTCAGGTTGCCGTCGACGCTCTCTAACTTGTCGGCGGCAAAGTTGAACTTGGTCGACTTGTAGACCATTTCCGGAAACTCGGCCGCGTTGAAGAAGTCCGCCGCGCGCAGGTGTTCGTCGCGCGAACGGGCACCGTCGGTACGCTTCGCGTCGCCGGTGGAAATCGAGGCAGTGGCAATCTTGACCTCCAGCGAACCGGTCTTGGCTGCGCGGTCGATGCTGACCTTGCCGGTCATGCGCTCGAAGCGGCCGACCATTGTCGACATGCCGAAATGCGAGACCGCAAAACTCGGGTAAGAGTGCAGAGCGTCGACGTTGTAGTTTTCCGGTGCGGCCAGGGTCGCGAGCGGCAATAAGCCGAAGGTGGCGATGGTGGCGATGGTGACGATACGGGGCATGGTGTGCAAACCTCCTGTGAGTGGATGGAAGGGAACGAGGGAACGGGTGCTGGCTTGGTGCGGGAGGCGTTATCGCTGCAGCGTCAGCCAGGGGCCGCACCCACCCGCAGCCACGCCAGCATGACAGCGAGTGCGGCGGGAACGAGGGCGGCAACGCCGGGAACGATCGCGGCGAGCCAGAGCGATCGGCCGGCGCCGACCCTGGCAAAGTAAACCGCGACGCCGACCAGCGGCATCGGCAACAGGGCGACCCAGGGCAGTGCGCCGGTCAGGCTAGCGCCGACGCCGATCAAGCTGCATATCAGCGCCACCGGCAGGGCGATGAACCCACCCAACGGGGCGCGCTCGCCGCGAAGCAACTGCACCAGCAGCACGGCGCCCGACGCGGCGCCGAGCGCGATTCCAATCTGCGTCATCGAGGCGGTGGCACCGAGCAAGGCCAGCACGCCGCTGGCCACGCCCACCACGGTGGAGCTGAGCGACGCGAGCAAGGTGTCGCCGGCGACAAGCAGCAGCGACAAGGTGAGCGAGACGGCATAGAGCGCCACGCCGAACCCCGCCAACCACAAGTTGGCACCTTCCTTTTGACCCAGCACGCGCGCCAGCATCCACAGCGCCGCCGCGGCCGCCAGCAGCCCCAGCCCGGCGCGCAGCGCCGGCCCTGCGGAGACGCGCGCTGCGTCGAGCGACAGCGCCAACGCGCCGCCGATCAGGCCGACCAGGATCAGCTTGCGCAGTGCGGTGAGGGGCTCTAGCGCGAAGTCCAGCGCCAGCGTCACGACGGCGACGAACCCTGCCCACGGCACCAGTGCGAGAAAGCGCGTGCGTGCCAGGGCGAACGCCAGCACCAAGCCAAGCAGCAACGGGATCACGCCCGACTGCACCGCCGGGTTGTTCAACAAATCATTCATGCGTCGGGTAGGGGTCTCGCGATCGCGAGGGAAACACGATTGCGCCGACTGGTCAACGGGCCGACGGGCCGACGGGCCGCCAGACTTTGCCGTCATTCAGCTGCAAATCGGTGCGCAGTATACGGAGGTGCGGGAGCGGCACATCCTCAGAGCCTTGTGCAACGAGGTAAGAGCCTGAGCGGGCAGTCCGTGAGGCTGAATCGGGGGGTATCGCTTGGCAGTTCAACCACGGCGCCTCACTCCGGGCTGAAAGTCGGTGAGCGACGTGCCGGCACGCAAGCGCGACGTCCACACAACGAGCCGACAACGACACATGGCGCCGCAATTCGCCCCGGCCCAACGCGCGCCCGACCCAAAGTCCGACCGGCTCCTAGGCCGCATGTTTCGATACGGACCCGCGCGTTGAAACCGGGTGTCCACCATTCACCGGGGCACTCCGCCGATCGCTTCTCCGATCATTTCACCCGGCTTGGGCGGATCGGTGGCTTGGGCGAGGGCTCGGGTGCTCGTGAACACGATGCAGGCGACGCCGGCAACGAATGCGACGAACGCGGTCAGGGCAAGGGGCGCCCCGGGCTCCCGTGTCGCCCCACCCGCAGATTGACCGGGCCGCAACGCCGCATTCGAGGCGATTGCCTGGCGTATGAGATTGCGTTTGGGCAACGCGCCAGAGCGCGAAAGCTGGGCCTATAATCCCGCCTTTGCCGAAAACCGGCCCCGAGATTCAGTGCCTCCCAGAGATCAGGACCCAGCAGCTACATGACCACGATTCGCGTCAAAGAAAACGAGCCCTTCGATGTCGCTTTGCGACGCTTCAAGCGCACCATCGAAAAAATTGGCCTGCTGACCGACCTGCGGGCACGCGAGTTCTACGAAAAACCCACCGCCGAGCGCAAGCGCAAGAAGGCGGCCGCGGTCAAACGCCATTTCAAGCGCGTGCGCAGCATGATGTTGCCGAAGAAGTTGTTCTGAATTCAGGCGCAAAGCGCGCCGAACGCTGACGCGCTTGGGCGCGGGTCAGATCACCAGCCCGCACCGCGCGGGCTTTGTCATTTCATGGAGCCGCCATGACGCTCAAAGACCGGATCACCGAAGACATGAAGACGGCGATGCGCGCCAAGGATGCGCCGCGCCTGCTCACGATCCGCGGCCTGCTCGCGTCGCTGAAGCAACGCGAGGTCGACGAGCGCATCGTGCTGACCGACGCTGACGTGGTGGCGATCGTCGACAAGCTGATCAAGCAGCGCAAGGATTCGATCTCCCAATTCAGTGCCGCCGGGCGCACCGACCTGGTGGACAAGGAAAGCTTTGAGCTGACGGTGCTGGAAGGCTATTTGCCGCAGCGCCTCGATGCCTCGCAGATCGACGCCGCGGTGGCCAAGGTGATCGAAGGCGTTGCCGCGGAGCTCGGCCGCCCGGCCGCGGCCGCCGACATGGGCAAAGTGATGGCCGGCGTGAAGGCCCAGCTCGCCGGCCAGGCCGAGATGGCGCTGGTGTCGGCGGCGGTGAAAAAAGCCCTCAGCAAGTAGCCGCGCCGCGCCCTCGCGCAACACCGTTTCGACCGAAACTTCCCATGGACGCACCCGCGATTCAGCAACTCAGCCCCGATCTGTGTGTGGCCGGTCAGCTCGGCCCCAGCGCGATGGCATGGGCCGCGCAGGTCGGGTTCAAGAGCGTCGTGAACAACCGCCCCGACTTCGAGGGCGGCCCGGACCAGCCCACCAATGCCGCGGTCGAAGCCGCAGCGCGCGCCGCAGGCTTGAGCTACGTATTTCTTCCGGTGCAAGGCGGCTATCAGTCCCCCGAAGAAATTGCGCGCTTCGGCGAACTTCTGAGCAGCCTGCCCAAGCCGATCCTGGCGTTTTGCCGCAGCGGCGCACGCTCGGGCAGGCTGTTTCGCGCTGCCACGGGAAGCTGACTTCCCCCGGGAGCGCCGCTCCTAGGGAAATGCCCTCAGGCCGGAAGCCGCGCGCCTTCTTACACTGCGACACTGCCCAACGGCAGCCGCCACAGGAAATTCAACCCATGGATTCATTGCTTGCAATCTCCAGGCTGATCGACAAGGTCAACGATCGTTTCGGAGACCTCGCCAAGTGGGCCGTCATCGCCTCGTGCTTCATCAGCGCGCTCAACGCCATCGTTCGCTACGGCTTCAACTACAGCTCCAACGCCTACCTCGAGATTCAATGGTACCTGTTCGCCGGCGTGGTGATGCTCGTCGCCTCGCAGGTGCTGCGCGTCAACGAGCACATTCGCGTCGACGTGATATACGGCCGCTACTCGGGCCGCACCCAGGCGCTGATCGACCTGACGGGGCTGGTGCTGTTCATGCTGCCGTCGATGCTGGTGATGATCTATTACTCGCTGCCGCTGTTCTGGAAGATGTACCTCACCGGTGAAGTCTCCAGCAACGCCGGCGGCCTGATCCGCTGGCCCGCGATGCTGCTGTTGCCGCTCGGTTTCTCGCTGCTGTTCATGCAAGGGATTTCGGAAGCCATCAAACGAGTCGCCTGGTTGGCACACAAGTACGAAGGCGACTTTCATTACGAGAAGCCGCTGCAATGACACTCGTCTGCCTGCAATTCTCCGAGGATTTCCAATGACGATGGACAGTTTCGCCCCGCTGATGTTCGCTGGGCTCGTCATCGTGCTGATGATCGGCTTTCCGGTGGCGTTTTCGCTCACCGCGCTGGGCCTGGGCTGCGGCTTCTACGCGGTCTACATGGGCTGGTTCCCGGCCGGCTTCATGGGCAACCTGCCGCTCAACGTGTTCGGCATCCTGTCCAACGACCTGCTGCTGGCGATTCCGTTCATCACGCTGATGGGAACAATCCTCGAGCGCTGCGGCTTGGCCGAAGACATGCTCGACTCGATGGGCCAGCTGTTCGGCCCGGCGCGCGGTGGCCTGGGTTACTCCGTCATCATCGTCGGCTTCATCCTCGGTGCGATCACCGGCACGGTGGCTGGCCAGGTGATCGCGATGGCGATGATCTCGCTGCCCGTGATGATGCGCTGGGGCTACAACATGCGCTACGCGACCGGGGTTCTCGCGGCCTCGGGAACCATCACGCAGCTCGTGCCGCCCTCGCTGGTGCTGATCGTGCTTGCGGATCAACTGGGCAAGCCGGTGGGCGACATGTACAAGGGTGCATGGGGTCCGTCGATCCTGCAGGTGTTGATGTTCATGGCCTACACCTTCATGCTGTCGCGCATCAAGCCCGAGTATGTGCCGGGAGTGCCCGAGGAAGGGCGCACGCTGCGCGGCTGGCCGCTGGTGTCGAAGTGCTTGCGCGGCATTATTCCGTCGGCGGTGCTGATCTTCACGGTGCTCGGCAGCATGGGTGGCTTGCCGGGAATGAAGACGGCGATCGCCACGCCCACCGAAGCCGGCGCGATGGGCGCGGTAGGCGCCTTCATCCTGGCCGCGATGCAAAAGCGCCTGACCTTCAGCCTTCTGAAGGAGGCGATGCTGACGACGATGCGCCTGACCGCGATGGTGGTCTTCATCCTCATC
>JANOLA010000822.1:0-3549 GCA_031419535.1 Burkholderiales bacterium
CCGCCCGCTCTGGACGCGAAGCGTTTCGAGTGCGAGGTGCTGGTGCGCGCCGGGCAGAAGGCGCTCGGCAACCGAAGCTACGACGACGCGATGCAGCGCGCCGACGAAGCGATGGACGTCTACCCCGATTGCCCCGGCGCAGCGGAACTAGGTCGCAATGCGCGCCAGGCAAAGGACCGGGCGCGCAGCTCGGACGTGATTCAATAGCCGCCCCTGGCCACCCATTCTGCCCAACCCGTGCCAGCGTGGAGGATTGTCATGAGCGCTCGAAATCTCGCCCCTGAGTATCCGCCCCCGGTCGCTCCGCGCCCGCCCCCCGCGGGGGCGAGCAACCCTCTTGGGGCGGCCCGGCGCCGGGTGCTCTGCGTTGGCGCAATACACGCACAGCACGGCTGCGCCGGGCCCCAAGGTTCGGGGTCGGGCTCCGACATGGGCAGCGTCTGCAACCCGCTGATCGTCGGCCTCGGCGCCGCGGCAGCCTTCGCCGAGCTCTCTTCTGGCAACAACCGGGTGCGAACCGGGGCCGCCTGCGCCGCCGTGGCCGTGACCGCGTGTTACCTCGCCAACAGCTACAAGGCCGAACAGGTGCGCAGCGCGAAACAAGTCGAGGAAGAGTACCTGCGCAAGAACCAGCAACTGCCCGAACGCGCCACCGTGACCACCTACCGATCCCAAGTGAACCCCGGCGCCGCGGTGTCGCGCGGTCAGGAAGTGAAGCTCGTCTCGACCATCGTCGCGGTGCCGGGCCGCACCGAGAAGAACGTCGTCGTCGAAGAGGAGGTCGGCATTTTTGATGCCCAGAACGAGGCCTGGGGCAAGCCGGTGCGCAAGACCGCGAACGGCGGCAGCCAAGCCGGCGAATTTCAGACCTCGTTCACGATCCCGATCCGCGACGGCTGGTCGCAAGGCGTCTACACGCTGCGGCGCACGCTGTACGTGAACGGCAGCGTCGCGCAGCGCGACGATACGAGTACGCGATTTCAGGTGGTGCAGGGCGGCGAGGATGGCTCGTTGGTGTTGGCGGCGCGGTAGGTTGGCGTGACAGGCACGGACGGACAAGGACTCGAAGCGCGGTTCGTGTACGTCAAATCGAAGTACACTGCGAATTCCAAGAGGGAGTCGACGCATGCCTTCCATCGAAAGCCCGGACTCGACCGAAACCGCGCGCATCAACTTGCGCACCAGCGCCGACGCCAAGGCGCTGATTGAGCGTGCGGCGGCTTACGTCGGCACGACCGTATCCGCCTTCATGTTGCAGAACGCCTACGAAGCGGCCAAGAGGGTCGTCGCCGAGCACGAAGTCATCATGCTGACACAGCGCGACTTCGAACAGTTCGCCAAGGCACTCAACAAGCCTCCCGCACCCACCGCCAGCTTGAAGCGGCTGCTGCGTGGATGAATCCCGATGAGCGCGCGGATCGTCGCGCTTGCCGCGACGCACCGGCGCGACGAGTTCGATTGCGGTGACGCGGCTCTCAACGATTTCCTGCGCCGCTACGCCCGCCAGCAACAGGAGCGCGATTTCAGCCGGACCTACGTCGTCCTCGACGATGACGCTACAACGGTCACGGCGTTCGTGTCCGTCAGCGTTGGACAGGTCGGCGCTGCATCGTTGCCGCCCGAGTTGAAATTGCCGCGCTACCCTGTACCCGTGCTGCGCATCGGACGGCTGGCCGTCGATCGGCGCGCACAAGGCAAGCAGTTCGGCCGCGATCTGATGCGCTTTGCGCTGAACCTGGCGCTCGAACTGGCTGGGCGCGTCGGAATCCACGCGGTCGTGGTCGATGCGAAGAACGATGCCGCTCGCGACTTCTACCAGCGCCTCGGCTTCGCCCAGTTCAGAGATGCACCGCTGTCGCTTTTCCTGCCGATGGCCACCCTGCGACAGGCGTCGCAAGGTTGACCCGGTTGGCACGCCGTCTCGACCACTCCCCTACCCCGCACGCCGCCCCATCACCCCCTGCGCCGCCACCGCGCACAGCGTGAACCCCAGCATCACCAGCCCAAGGTTGACTTGCCCGTCGTGGCTCACCCACCCGACGGCATAGCCGCCGAGCGCTCCAACCAGTTGTTGCAGAAGACCGGTCACCGCGGAAGCGGCGCCCGCGAGCGCGGGAACGAGGCTGACGGCGCGCGTCAGCAGCGTCGGCGTCAGGAAGCCGTGGCCGACGCCGAGCAGCACCAGCGGCAGTGCGAAAGCGAGTGGTGTCCTCGCGCCCGCCACGCCGATCGCCAGCATCAGCCCGATGCCGGCCAGCGACAGCACCTGCCCGAGGTTCAGCAGCCAGCGCTCGCCGCGCCGGTGCGCGAGCCGGCTGGTCGCGAAGTTGCCGACGATGTACGACAGCGGCACGACCATCAGGTACACGCCCACGCCGGCCGGCCCAACGCCCAGGCTGCCCAGCACCAGCGGCGCGCCGCCGAGGAACGCATAGAAGGTCGCGACGGTGAGCGCGAGCACCCATGCATTCAACACGAACTCGCGCTGGCCGAGCAGGTGCCGGTAGGCGCCGGCCATGTCGCGCAGCCAGTGCACCTGCCCGGCCGCGCGCGGCGGCGCGTTCGGCAAGCCACGCCACGCGGCGAGTGCGAGCCCGGCGGCCAGGCCGGCCATCAACACGAAATTCGCCTGCCAGCCGAAGCGCACGTGCAGTTGGCCGCCGACGAGCGTCGCGAGCGGCGGGCACAGGCCCATCGCCATGCCGACGTACGCCATCACGCGCGTGCGCTGCAGTCCGGCGAACAGGTCCTGCACGCTGGCGCGCCCGGCCACCATGCCGGCCGCGCTGCCCGCGCCTTGCAATGCGCGCGCGACGATCAGCGCATCGATGCTACCGGCGAACGCGGCCAGCAGCGAGCCCGCGGCGGCGAGCGCCAGGCCGAACAGCAGGATGCGCTTGCGGCCGTAGCGGTCCGACAGCGGCCCGTACAGCACCTGCAGCGCGCCGTACGCGACCAGGTAGACGCTGAAGGTCAGCTGCACCGCGGCGGGGTCGGCAGCGAGCAGAGCGCCCCATTCCTGCATCGACGGCAGGCAGATCGTCATCGCCAGCAGGCCGAACGCGATCTGCGCGACGACGTTCGCGACGCGCCAGGGGTTTGGTGGCTGCGGCGATGCTTCGGTGGGCATGCGGGCGGGAGCAGGAGTGGGAGGCGGTGGAGGCCGGGCATTCTCGCGGGTCGCACAGCGGCGGCACCGAGGGCAGAATCGCCAAGCAGCGCGCCGCTCAATCCACGCTCGATCGCCACCATGCCGCACCTCGACCCCCTTCCCTGGGAAGCCACCCCACAATTCCACGAACGCTTTCAGCACTACCAGAACACGCGCGGCTTCGTGCCCAACAGCATCCTGACGATGCAGCGCCGGCCGGCGATCGCGCAGGCGTTCATGGATCTGAACCGCGCGGTGCTCTACGAAGGCACGGAGGCGGAGGAATTGAAGATGCTCGTCGGTCTGGTGACGAGCCAGGCGAGCGGCTGCCGCTACTGCCAGGCGCACATGACGAAACTGGCGAGCATTTACCAGGCGTCCGACGAGAAGATCCGCGC
>JANOLA010000823.1:0-2094 GCA_031419535.1 Burkholderiales bacterium
TGAAGCGCGCGCTCGCGCATGCCGACGTGTTCCGCATCGACCACTTCCGCGGCTTCGCCGGCTACTGGGAAGTGCCAGCGAGCTGCCCCACCGCGATGGAAGGGCGCTGGGTCACCGGGCCGGGCCGCGCGCTGTTCGACGCCATCTCGCGCGAACTCGGCGCGTTGCCGATCGTCGCCGAAGACCTGGGCGTGATCACGCAAGACGTTGAAGAGCTGCGCGACGGCCTGGGCCTGCCTGGCATGCGCATCCTGCAGTTCGCCTTCAGCGACGACGCGACGCACGAGTTCCTGCCGCACAACCATGTGCGCAACACCGTAGTCTACAGCGGCACCCACGACAACGATACGGCGCGCGGCTGGTGGGACGCCGCGCCGCAGCGCGAGCGTGCCTACGCAGGTGCCTACCTGCACGCGCACGCGCGCGACATTCACTGGGGCATGATTCGCGCGGCCAGTAGCTCGGTGGCCAACCTGGCGATCTTCCCGATGCAAGACGTTCTCGGCCTCGACGGCCGGTACCGGATGAACGTTCCGGGCGTGATGGGCAACGGCAACTGGACGTGGCGCTTCGAATGGCGCGGCGTCGACGGCGAGCCCGCGCGCGTGCTCGGGCTCATCAGCGCCGCTTGCGGGCGCGGGCCGATGCATTTGCTGCACCTGCCCAAAGTCAAGAAAAAGAGCGAGTGAGCGCGAGTGAGCTTCAGGCCGGGCGCGCCGGCCCGGCTTGAGGCAGTGGAACGGTCACCTCGATGCGCGTGCCTTCGCCCGGCGAACTGTGAATGTTCAGTTCGCCGCCGAGCGTGCGGACCCGCTCCTCGATGCCGGCAAGCCGAACGAACCGGGTTTTTGCCGGTCAAGCGCACCGATGCCGTGGCCGTCGTCGGCGATGCTCAGGCGCAGCCGGCCGGCCTGCGCGCGCCCCAGGTGAATCTTGACGCGGGTCGCGTGCGCATGCTTGACGACGTTCATCAACGCCTCCTGCGCCACGCGGTACAGGCTGGTGGTGAGCGCGGGAGCGGCGAGCAACCGGGCGTCGACGTCCCCATGCCCTTGCACCACGCACTCGATGCCATTGCGCAGCCGGAACTGGCTGGCCAGCACCTCGAGCGCCGGCCCCAGGCCCAGGTCTTCGAGGATCTGCGGGCGCAGCGCGCTGACGATGCGCCGCGTCGAGTCGATGGCCGAGGCTGCGAGGCCGTTGATGTCGTCGAGAACCGGCAATGCACCCGCGTCGGCGTTCGCACCGGCGTTGGCGCGCTCGCGAAGCGCGCCGACGTTGATGCTGATCGCCGCCAGCGTTTGCTGCAGGTCGTCGTGCAATTCGAGCGCGATGCGCCGGCGTTCGTTCTCCTGGACCCGGTCTTGCGCCGCGAACAGGCGTTGCAGCTCGGCGTGCGAACTGAGCAGCGCCGCTTCGGCCTGGTTGCGGCTTTCGATCGACGCGTCGAGCAAGCGGCGCACCGCGGCGATCTCGGCGATGTCGGGCGGCGCATCGCCGGGCGCCGGCGTCTGCCCGAGCGAGCGCACCGATCGGCCCAGGCGGCGTGCGGCCAAGGTGCCGCCGAGCACGCCGACCAAGGTCACGCTGACCACCGCGACCGCGAGCGTTGCCGTCGCCTGGAGCAGCGGTGCCAGGTACACGGAACGCGGAATTTCAAGCTGCACCGACCATGGCGCCGCCGCCGACCGCGCGCTGAAGCGCTGCGCCGAATCGGTGGCGGCGCTGGCCTGGGCCGGTGGTTCCGGCGCTGCGCTGCGCACGATCGTCGCGCCGGTGCTGTCGAGCAGGCTGATCCGCCAGTTCGGGTTGTGGTCCATCCGATCGATGAATTTCTGGAACTCGCGCAGCGCGATCGTCGTCTCCATCACGAAGGTGGCCCTGCCGTCGCGCACCCCGGGCACCGCGACACCCACCAGCGCATCGCCCGCATCGCCGTCGATCGGGTCGCGGAAGATGTCGCTGACCGCCGGCGCCCATGTCTGCACCGCGTCTTGCAATGCGGAGCGGCCCTGGGGCCACGGCAATTCGGGCAAAGCGGTGCCCAGCGGCAGGCGCGTCGTGAAGAGCATGCGCCGGTCCAACCCCGCGAAC
>JANOLA010000824.1:0-3554 GCA_031419535.1 Burkholderiales bacterium
CGTGGCGCGCCAGTCGTGATTGAGTTGGGCGAAGAACGACGCATCGCTCGCATTCGACGCCGGCAGCTTTTGCCGCAGCGCCGCGCTGACCACCGGAAACCCCTGCTTGGCCGAGCCCAGCGCCTTGACCACATTGCCGAAATAGGACGGATGCAAGTCGCCGAAGAACGAGACGAATCGGCCATCGTGCGATTTCGACATCAGCACATTCGCTTGCTTGGGCTTGCTGCTCGCCGCTTCCGGCTTGACGCCGTGGCCTTGCGCGTCGACAGCGGTGAAGTACTTTCCGTCGAGCCTAAAATGCTTCGGATCTTCGCGCGCGAGCACGGTGTTCGGCGATGTACCAGCGGCAATGAAAATCGCGCGCGCCGGCAAGGTGATGCTTTCGCCTTCGCTCCAAGTTCCGTCGTCGGCACGAATTTGCTTGCGCAGCGAGAGCGAGCGCGCCGCACCGAATGAGTCGACATGAACCGCGCTCGGGCTCAGGCACTGCGCGAACGAAATGCCTTCCTGCAACGCGAGTTCAACTTCTTCGTGGTTCAGCGTGTAGGCCGGGCTGTCGATCAGGCGCTTTCGGTAGACGATGGTCGAGCCGCCCCATTCGCGCAGCAGTTCCAGCGTTCGGGGTTCGCGCCGCGCGGCCAGCGCTGCGGCGCGCTCAGCGCGCAACGCGTTGGCGTGGCCGATGAACTCGTCGGCGACTTCACTCTCCTCGGGCAGCAAGCCGGCCATGTATTCAGCCAAACCCAGTGCTTCGGCGCGCGCCAGGAATTTCTCGACCTGGATCGCGTAGTAGGCAAGCGCCTCGGTCGCGGTGTCGATCGCCGTCAAACCGCCACCGATCACGACAATCGGCAGCCGCACCTGCAGGTTCGCGAGCGACTCGCGCTTGGCGGCGCCGGTGAGTTGCAAGGCCATCAGGAAATCGCTGGCCGTGCGCACGCCGCGCGCCAGGCCGTTCGGAATGTCCAGGGTCGTCGGCTTGCCCGCGCCCATCGCCAGCGCGACATGGTCAAAGCCGAGCGTCCAGGCGTCCTCCAGCGTCACCGTGCCGCCGAAGCGAACGCCGCCGAACAGCGCGAAGTCGGTTCGGCGCTCGAGCAGAAGGCGCACCACTTTCAGAAAGTTCTTGTCCCAGCGCACCGTGATGCCGTACTCGGCCACGCCGCCGAAGCCCGCGAGCGTGCGCTCGTCGAGGTCTTCCTGCAAATCGGCATAACGTTCGATCGGCTCGAACGCGGTGCGCGAACCATCGGCCGCGACACCGCACACGCGCGCCGGCAGCGGCTCGATCTTCAAGCCATCGATGCCCACCACGGCATGGCCATCGTTCAGCAGGTTGTGCGCCAGACCGAAGCCCGCCGGACCCATGCCGGCGACGAGCACGCGGTAGCCGCTGTGCGGTGCCGGCAAAGGCCGGCGCAAACTGAGCGGATTCCAGCGCGTGAGCAGCGAATAGATCTCGAAGCCCCAGGGCAGTTCGAGCACGTCTTTCAAGGTGCGCGTCTCGGCCTGCGGAATGTTCACCGGCTCCTGCTTCTGGTAGATGCACGACTTCATGCAATCGTTGCAGATGCGGTGCCCGGTGGCGGCGACGAGCGGGTTGTCGACCGTGATGATCGCCAAAGCGCCAACCAGATGGCCGCTCACTTTGGCCATGTGGAACTCCGAAATCTTTTCTTCGAGCGGACAGCCGGCAAGCTTGACGCCGAAAGCGGAGCGCTTGAAGGCGACGCTGCCGTCCGCTGCGGGCTTTTCCTTCAAGCCTGTCGAGCAAGAATCCTTGCCCTGCTTGTGGCACCAGATGCAGTAGTTCGCCTGGTCGAGCGCACCCGCCAGGTCGGTGCCCGGGTCGGTGAGCTTGAAGCCGTTGCGACGGCGGATCTGTTCGGGCTTGATCGTGAACGTGGTCACCGCGCCGGGCCCCGCCTCGCGCTGGTCCACCGAGTGCGCGAGCAAGTTCAGCGGATCGGTCTTGGCCGGCAGTTTGAACAGCAGCCCCTTGTGATGCCGTGCCCTGCCCGCCTCGCTGTGCAGCGCCCACGCGGCGTAGCGAAGCGCAAGCGCGAGTTCAGCGGCAAAGCCGGCTTCATCGGCCTGCCAGCGCTGCACGCTGCGGGCGAAGGCCAGTTCGAACGCCGCCAGTTCGTACGCCGCCAGGTCGCCCGGTTGGGCGCCGATGCGCGCCGCGAGGTCGATGCCCAGGCTCTGCCCATCCAGCGCCTGCGCCTCGACGGGCGCGAAAGCCTTGGCCGCGCTGCGCTGCACGAACTGGCGCTTCACTTCGTAAAGCGGCGCGAGGCGCTGGTGCTGCTCGGCAAGGGCACGGATTTCGGCGCGAATGCCGAACAAGCGGCCCAGAAAGTCGTCGACATGCGGAGCGAGCTCGATCAGCAACTGCGACTCATGCTTGGCGTCGAGGCCCGCCGGTTCACACCTGGCCGCGACCAGACGCGCGTGCAAGTCCGCATCGGACGCGGCAAGTTCGGTCAGAAACGCCGAGTCGACCGCAAGCAGGCCCTGGCGCTGGTACAGATCGGCGAATTGAAGGTCGAATCCCAGGTTCAGCATGAAAGCGAGGGCCGCATTGAGTTCCAATTGAAAGAGGGTTAGCAGGTTCCCACCCGCTAACCCTCACAAGGAAACGCACGGCCGCCCGAAGTTTCCTTGACCCCCTCGGGGGGCGGACGACGTATGTCGTCGGCCTGGGGGCGCTCTCTAGATTCTGGCGGCGATTCTATTACAGCGACCGAGCGGATTCGTGGCGCGGCCCATCGCGTGGGCACGAAGCCAACGCCAGTCGGCAAAACGGCTCCGAGGGGTTCCACCCGGTTGCGCTTCGGATTCACTCCCTAGAATTCACCGTTTCGCTTCACTACCCCCCGTGCTGGAGAACCCATGATCAAGTCATCGCTCAAGTCATCGTTCGCATTTGCAACTCTGTTGGCTGCCGTCATCGCCACCCAGGGCAGTGCTCAGGCCCAACCCACCGATACCCTGAAGAGGATCAAAGACAGCGCTGCCGTCACGATGGGCGTGCGCGAATCGTCGGGCGCGCTGAGTTTCACGCTGGGCGACGGCAAGTACGTCGGCTTTCACGTCGAGGCCTGCCAGCGCGTGCTGGCCGACATTCAAAAGTCGCTGGGCCTGGCCAAGCTGGACGTGAAGTTCCAGCCGGTCACGTCGCAGAACCGCATTCCGCTGGTGCAGAACGGCACCGTGGACATCGAATGCGGCTCGACGACGAACAACGCGACGCGCCAGAAAGACGTGGCATTCGCGCCGACCACCTATGTGGAGGAAGTGCGAATCGCCGCCAAGGCCAATTCGGGCATCACGTCGATCGGCCAACTCAACGGCCGCAAGGTCGCCACCACCACCGGAACCACCTCGGTGCAGCACCTGCGCAAGCACGAGCGCGCCACCGGCGTCAACTTCGACGAGGTGTTCGGCAAGGACCACGCCGACAGCTTTCTGCTGCTCGAATCGGGCCGCGCCGATGCCTTCGTGATGGACGGGCAAATCCTCGCCGGGCTCATCTCGAAGTCGAAGGC
>JANOLA010000825.1:0-2579 GCA_031419535.1 Burkholderiales bacterium
GTTGGAGTGCGGCGGCCCGCGGCGTTGGCCGGCGTTGGTGCTGATCGCCATGGCGGTTCTGCCGTTGCTGTTGCCGCAATCTTGGGTCGCGCCCGTCATGTCGCAGTACAAAGAGCTGTCGCAGACCTTGCGCATTCCTCAGGCGCGGGTCGTGGAACAACGCTTCAGCCCGCTGGGCCTCGTCAGCGTGGTCGAGAGCCCGCTCACGCCGCTGCGCCACGCGCCGGGGTTGAGCCTCAACGCAACGGTCGAGCCGCCGCCGCAACTGGGCGTCTTCATCGACGGCGAGGGCCTGAGCGCGCTGACGCGCTTCGACGGCCGGCGCGACAGCCTGGCGCATCTCGATCAGATGACTTCGGCGCTGCCGTATCACCTGCTGCGCCGGCCGCGCGTGCTGGTGCTGGGCGCGGGTGCCGGCGCCGACGTGCTGCAGGCCCACTATCACGGCGCCAGCCGGATCGACGCGGTGGAGCTGAACCCGCAGGTGATCGATCTGGTGCGCGGGCGGTTCGCGGACTATGCGGGCGGAATCTATTCGGACGGTATCGATAGGCCATTGGCGCGCGTGCATGTCGCCGAAGCGCGCGGCTTCGTCGCGGCCAGCAAGGAACGCTACGACCTGATCCACGTGGCGTTGCTCGATTCGTTCAGCGCGTCCTCGGCAGGCCTCTATGCGCTGTCGGAGAACTACCTCTACACGGTGCAAGCGCTGCAGGACGATCTGCGGCACTTGGAGCCCGGCGGCCTGCTCGCGATCACGCGCTGGGTCGCGCTGCCGCCGCGCGATGCGCTCAAACTGTTTGGCGCCGCGGTGGTTGCGCTGGAACGATCGGGTGTCGCCGACCCGGCTTCCCGGCTCGCGCTCGTGCGAAGCTGGCAGACCAGCACGCTGCTGATCAAGAACGGCGCGTTCGACGCCGCGGACATCGCGGCGATCAAGGCGTTCTGCGCCGAGCGATCCTTCGACGTGGCGTTCTATCCGGGCATGAAGCCGCAGGAAGCGAACCGCTACAACGTGGTCGCGCCTCCCGACCTGTTCGACGGTGCAACGGCGCTGCTCGGTCCGGGGCGCGACGAATTCCTGCAGAGCTACAAGTTCCACATCGACCCGGCCACCGACGACCAGCCGCACTTCTTCCACTTCTTCAAGTGGCGTTCGTTGCCTGAGCTGTTGTCGCTGAAGGAGCAAGGCGGCCTGCCGCTGCTCGAATGGGGCTATCCGGTGCTGGTGGCGACTTTTGCGCAGGCGGCGCTCGCCAGCCTGCTGTTGATCGCAGCGCCTGCGGCCTGGGTCACCTGGGTCGGCGCGCGGCAGCGCAAGACCATCCCGCTCGGCGGATCGCGTGGCCGCGTGCTCGTCTACTTTGCGGCGATCGGTTTCGCCTTCATGTTCATCGAGATCGCGTTCATCCAGAAGTTCGTTCTGTTCCTGAGCCATCCGCTCTACGCGGTGGCGGTCGTGCTGTTCTCGTTCTTGCTGTTCGCCGGAATCGGCAGCGCCGCCTCGAAGCGTTTGCAGGACGGCAGCGCGCCGAAGCTGCGGCACGCGCAGGCGCTGGTCGTGGGAGCGATTGCGCTGTCAGCGGCGCTTTGCCTCAGCCTGCTGCCCTGGCTGTTCCAGCACTCGATGGCGCTGCCCGACACGGCGCGGATCCTGATCTCGGCTGCGCTCATCGCCCCGCTGGCTTTTTTCATGGGCATGCCGTTTCCCTTGGGGCTGGCGCGGGTGGAGGCCAGCGATGCCCGGCTCATCCCCTGGGCCTGGGCGATCAACGGCTGCGCATCGGTCACGGGAGCGGTGCTCGCCACGCTGCTCGCGATCCACGTCGGGTTCAGCGCCGTAGTCGTCGCTGCGCTGGTGCTGTATGGGGTTGCGGCTGGGGCTCGGCTTTGATGTTTCTTGCGCGCTGCGTTGAGCCCAATTCTTGGCTCACTGCTGCTATTTCCGAGAGGACCAGTCAGTTCGACTGGCCGAAACAAGCGCTGCCCAGTCATTAGGCGGATTCCCACGCCCGAGCATCTTCTCGAACACCGCATACGGGTCCGACTTGGCTCCGGCCGACCGCAGCGTCTGTTCGTCGTTGACCCAGGCGAAGACGATGACCTTCGCATTCGAGTCGTAGCGAAAAAACAGCCGAAACCGTCGGCCGATCTTGGCGCGCCGCCAATGGCGGTAGTCCGCCCCCAAGGTTTTGCCCTGCCGAAACTCATCGCGCGCGGGGTCGCCCGGAACGACTTCCAGAATCAAGTGGCTCAGTGCCCGAAACAACTTGACGTTGGCGTTGCCCTCAAAGCCTTGCGGATCGCTTAACTTTGCCCGCTGCGCGGCAGCGCTCAACTTCTGAAGCTGTTTCACCACGCAGTCATGAAAGAGCAGCGTCCAGCCATGGCGCTGCATCAGAGCGCCACCTCGCCATCGATCTGTTCATCGACGTTCACGGCCAGGCGCGCGTTCGCCAACATGGCCTGGACGAGCTTGTCGGGCAGCACACGGATATTCTTGCCGGCGTGCATGTCGCGCTGCAGCAAGCCCAGGAAGGCCTCGATAGCAGGGTCTTCATGGTCAACGTTGTCGGCGC
>JANOLA010000826.1:0-8940 GCA_031419535.1 Burkholderiales bacterium
AGAAGTCGCTCTGGCTCGACGCCGACGCGGCGCGCATCGAGGCCCACGACAGCGCTGTGCTTGCACCCGATGCGTCGCTCGACGCCGGCCCGGACGACCCGGCCTACGTGATCTACACCTCCGGCTCCACCGGCAAGCCCAAGGGCGTGGCGGTGCCGCATGGCGCGGTGCTGAACTTCCTGGCGAGCATGGCGCGTGAGCCCGGCTTGCGTGCCGACGATCGGGTGCTGGCGGTGACGACGCTGAGCTTCGACATCGCGGTGCTCGAGCTGCTGTTGCCGCTGTCGGTGGGCGCGACGATCATCCTGGCGACGACCGAGCAGGCGCAGGACGGCCGGGCGCTGCGCGCTTGCCTGGAGCAGAGCCAGGCGACGCTGATGCAGGCCACGCCGTCGACTTGGCGCATGCTGCTCGAAGCGGGCTGGCAGGGCACGCCGACCTTCAAGGCCTTGATCGGCGGCGAAGGATTGCCGCTGGATTTGGCGAAGCAATTGCTCGCGCGCAGCGGCGAACTCTGGAACATGTACGGCCCAACCGAGACCACGGTGTGGTCCACGTGCTGGCGGGTCGAGAATCCCGAGGCGGGCATCTCGATCGGCCGGCCAATCGCTAACACCCAAGTGCATGTGCTCGATGAAGCGGGGCGCCCCTGCCCGATCGGCGTGCCCGGCGAAATCTACATCGGGGGCGATGGCGTGGCGATCGGTTATCTGAACCGACCGGAATTGACCGCGGAGCGCTTCGTTACCGACCCGTTCCGTGCCGCCGCCGGACAAGCCGGGGCGCGCATGTACCGCACCGGCGACCTGGGCCGCTGGCGCCATGACGGATGGCTCGAGCACCAAGGGCGGCTGGACCATCAGGTGAAGATTCGCGGCTTTCGCATCGAGCTGGGCGAGATCGAGGCCAACCTCGCCTCAAATGACGGCGTCGCTCGCGCGATCGTGATCGCGCGTGAAGACGAGCCCGGCGACACGCGCATCGTTGCCTACATCCTCCCGCGCGGGCCGATGCCCGGCGCGACCGAGCTGCGCGAGCATGTGCGTACCATGCTGCCGCAGTACATGGTGCCGCAGCACTTCGTTCACATCGAGGCGGTGCCGCTGTTGCCCAACGGCAAGCTGGATCGCTCGAAGCTGCCCAAACCGGGCGATGCAGTGGACGAGGCGAAAGCCGCACCGGTGGCGCTGGAGACCGAACTCGAGCGCGGCATTGCTAGAGTCTGGCAGCGCTTGTTGAACGTCGATTCGGTGGGGCGCTCCGACAATTTCTTCGACCTCGGCGGGCATTCGCTGTTGGCGATGCGCGCGGTGAGCGAAATCGAAACCTCGCTCGGGGTGGTTCTGAGCCCGCGCCGGCTGATATTCGAATCCCTCGCGCAGCTCGCTGCGGCGCCTGACGAGCCCGTGCTCGCACCGAAGGGCGAGGCGCAGAACGACCCCGCACCGAAGACGATGCTGTCGCGCTTGAAGAGCTTGTTTGGCGCGAAAGCGGCGTAGCGTTCGCAAGCCCAAGCCCAAGCGTTAAGGCCTGGGCGTGGGCGGCGCCGCGGGCGCGCTCGCACCCGGCGGGGCGCTGCGGTAAGCGGCGCCGTTCACCGTCAATCCCTGCGCCGACAGGCGTGCCGCGTTGCCAGCGCCGACGCCCTTGACGCGCCGGATCAAGTCGTTCCAATCCTTGAAGGGCGCTTTGTCGCGCTCGTCGATCAGGTTTGCCGCGACGGTCGTCCCGATGCCTTGAATGCGTTCGATGTCGGCAAGGCTCGCTCGATTGGCGTCGAGAGTTGCCTGGGCCAGAGCCAGGCCCGATGCGAAGGCCGTGCCCAGCAGACAGCGCCGCGCCCAGCGCGAGATGCGTGCGTTCAGGCCGACGCCGCCAGCCATTGCACGTAGCGCCCGACGCCGCTGGCCACATCGGCAAACTCATGCGTGCAGCCAATGCCGCGCAGCCCCGTCAGGTCGGCCTGCGTGAAGCACTGGTACTTGCCCACCAGCGCCGCGGGGAAGTCGATGTACTCGAGCAGGCCCTGGGCGATCAGTCCGGCAAGCGGCAGGCTCGCTTCACCGCGCAAGCTTCGCACGCCGTTGAGCGTGGCCAGCGCGATGTCGTTGAAAGCTTGCGCACGGCCGGTGCCGAGGTTGAAGATGCCTTTTCTGTCCGGGTGCTGCAGGAGCCACAGGTTCACGGCGACCACATCGTCGACGAACACGAAGTCGCGCGCCTGCTCGCCCGCCGCGTAGCCGCCGTAAGCGCCGAACAGCTTGACCTTGCCGGTCTCCTTGAACTGCTGGTAATGGTGAAACGCAACCGACGCCATGCGCGCCTTGTGCTGCTCGCGCGGGCCATAGACGTTGAAGTAGCGCAGCCCGACGACCTGGGAGGATGAGAACGGCAGCATGCGCCGCACCACGTTGTCGAACAGCAGCTTGGAGTAACCGTAGACGTTGAGCGGCGCCTCGAACTGGCGCTCTTCGCGAAACGTCGCGCTGCCGCCATAGGTGGCGGCCGAGGATGCGTAGATCAGTCGCGTGCCCTGCGCCTGGCAGGCGTCGAGCAGGTTCTTCGAGCAGCGGTAGTTGGTCTCCAGCATGAACTTGCCGTTGTGTTCCATCGTGTCGGAACACGCGCCCTCGTGCAGCACCGCGTCCACGCGGCCGAACTCGCCGCGCGCAAAGCGGGCATAGAAGTCATCCTTGTCGAAGTAGTCGGCGAGCTTCGCGCCGAGCAGGTTGCGGTACTTGGTGCCGTCGGTCAGGTCGTCGACCGCGATCACGTCGTCGATGCCGGCCGCGTTCAGGCCATGCACCAGGTTCGCGCCGATCATTCCGGCGGCGCCGGTCACCACCACTTTCATCCGAACAGCTCCTCGTAGCTCACCGTGGCCGTGCCGAACTTGCCGACGACGATGCCGCCGGCGCGGTTCACGATCGGCAGCGCGTCGCGCATGCCCATGCCGCACGCGAGCAGCGCGGCCATCGCGGCGATCACGGTGTCTCCCGCGCCCGTGACGTCGAACACTTCGCGCGCCTGCGCGGGCACGCGCACATGGCCGGCGGCGTCGAACAGAGACATGCCTTCTTCAGAGCGCGTCAGCAGCAGCGCACTCAAATTCAACTCTTCGCGCAGGCGCTGCGCGCGTTCGAGCAATTGCGCTTCGCTGTTCCACTGGCCCACCACCTGCGCGAGTTCAGCGCGGTTCGGTGTGATCACGCTCGCACCGCGGTAGCGCGAGTAGTCGCTGCCCTTGGGGTCGACGAGCACCGGCTTGCCGGCGGCGCGCGCCTGCTCGATCATTTTCGGAATGTGTTCCAGCCCGCCCTTGCCGTAGTCGGAGAACAGCACGGACTGGTGCGCGCCGAGCACTCGGCCGTAGTCGGCGAGCATCGCCGACAGCACTTCGTGGTCGGGCTGGTTCTCGAAGTCCACTCGAAGCAACTGTTGGGCACGGCCGATGACGCGCAGCTTGACGATCGTGTAGAGCTGCGGGTCGTGGCCGAGCAGCGCGGTCACGCCCTGTTTCTCGAGCAGGCTGCGCAGCTTGCGCGCCGGCTCGTCGTCGCCGACCACGGTGAGCAGCGTCGCCTGCACGCCCAGCGTCTTGACGTTCAGCGCCACGTTGGCCGCGCCGCCCAGGCGTTCTTCTTCGCGGTTCACGCGCACCACGGGAACGGGCGCCTCGGGCGAAATGCGGTCGACGGCGCCGAACCAGTAGCGGTCGAGCATCGCGTCGCCGACGACGAGCACCTGTGCTGCCGCCATTTGTTCCCGGCTCGGCACCCAGCTCATTGGAGCACCCTCGCGCTTCGCGCGGTCCCGCCAAGCGGGACGCAGCGCCCCAGGGCCCGGTCAGGGCCCCTTCGTGGCCCAGGGAGCGGCCGGGCGGGGGCGCTGATCACTGATCCTCCAGACGCTGCGGCGGGTAGGTGTCCCAGTTCAGGCAGCCCGGGCATTGCCAGAAATAGTGCTGCGCCTCGAACGCACAGGCGGCGCAGCGGTAGCGCTGCAAGGGTTTGGCGGCGCGCGCCACGGCGTCGCGCAGGCTCGCCAGTGCCTCGCCCTGCAGCGCTTCGGTGTCGCTCGACATCAGCAGATTTTGCGCTGCGGTGAGGGTGGGGTGCTCGTGCATGTGCGCCACCAGGCGGCTGCGCTGGTGCGCCGGGTCGGCGTCGAGGATGGCCATCGCGGCGAGCAGGTCGACCGTGGGTGCGCGTGCGTAGAGCGTGTGCAATTGTTCGAGCGCTGCCGGTGCCGCGCCGTTGCTCAGCGCGGCACGTGCATAGTCTCGCGCCACCAGGCCGAATGGGCGCGGGTCGGTGCCGAGCAACTGGCCCCATTCGGCCAAGGCAAGCGCGGCATCACCACGGGCCAGCGCGCGTTGGCCGGCCAGCAACAAGGGCCGCGGCGCCTGCGGTGCGGCTTGGCGCGCGTGGGCGATCGCCTCGTCGGCCTCGGCCCTGGCTTGGCGTGCATCGGCTTCGACCGCGCTCTCGCACCAGTAATGCGCGATGCGCGAAGCGAATGAGGCAGCGCCCACGTTCTCCAGCTCCAGGGCGACGCCGATCGCCGCGCGCCAATCGCGCGCACGTTCGTGCAGCGTGAGCAAGGCCAGGCGCGCCTCGGTGTCGAAGGCGGTCTTGTGCAGCGCGCCGAAGGCTTGCTCGGCGCGGTCGAACAAGCCGGCTTTGAGGAAGTCTTGCGCGAGCGCGTACTGGGCGCGGTCGCGTTCGGCCTTGGGCAGATCGGCGCGTTGCAACAAGTGCTGGTGGACACGCACCGCGCGTTCGTATTCGCCGCGGCGCCGGAACAGGCTGCCCAAGGCGAAATGCAGGTCCGACGTGTCGGGGTCTTGTTGCACGGCTTCGATGAACGCGTCGATCGCCTTGTCGTGCTGTTCGTTGAGCAGCAGGTTCAGGCCCTTGTAATAGGCGCGCGGCGAGTCGCGCTGCTCGCGCTTCCATTGGCGCAGGTCCAGGCGCGACGCCAACCAGCCGATCGCGAAGGCCAGCGGCAGGCCAAGCAACAGCCATTGAATGTCAAAGTCCATCGCGTGGCGGGTGCGTGAGTGCGCCTTGCGGCATGGGTGGCTCGGCGTCTTGTGGGTCGAGGATCGTGGTGCCTGTGGCGTCGTGCTGCGCACGCGAGCGGTGCCGCCACCAGCCGGGCAGCAGCGCCAGCGCGCCGATGGCGCAACCCAGGGCCAGCGCGGCCAGCACCACCAGCACCAACGGGGCGCGCCACTGCGCGCCGAAAAAGCCGTGCAGCGTCACTTCGTGCAGGTTGTTCAGCGCGAATCCGAACAGCGCGAAAAAGGCGACGGCCCGCGCCAACCAGACGAGGATTCGCATCGGCGTGCCGTGAGCGTGGTGGGCGACGAGAGCGAGCGGCAGCGGCAACCCGAGCCTAGTCGCGCGGCGCGGCGCCGGCGTCAACCTCGGCCGCGCGTGCGCCGGGGCTGGCCTTGCGTGGCTCAGCGCCAGCGTCGGCAGGGTCCACGTCGACGCCTTCGCGCAAGGCCTTGCCGGGCTTGAAATGCGGAACGAGCTTTTCCGGGATCACGACTTGTTCACCCGAGCGCGGGTTGCGCCCGACGCGCGGCGGGCGGCGGTTGATGGAGAAGCTGCCGAAGCCGCGGATCTCGATGCGGTGCCCGTGCGCCAGGCCCGCGGACATCGCGTCGAGGATCGTCTTCACCGCGAACTCGGTGTCGCGGTGCGTGAGCTGGCTGAAGCGCTCAGCCAGCTCGGTCACGAGATCGGAACGTGTCATCGCCGCGGCGCCCGCTCAGCCTCTTGTCTCGCCGACAACACGCACGCTCAACCAGACTCAGGAAGCACCGTCCTGCTTGTCGAGCTTGGCGCGCAGCAGGGCGCCCAGGCTCGTCGTGCCGGCGTTCTCGCGCTCGGCGGTGGCGGCGAGCTTCTGCATCGCTTCCTGGTTGTCGGCATTGTCTTTCGCCTTGATCGAGAGCTGGATCGAACGTGTCTTGCGGTCCACGTTGATGATGAGCGTCGACACTTCGTCGCCTTCCTTCAGCATGTTGCGTGCGTCTTCCACGCGGTCACGGCTGATCTCGGAGGCGCGCAGGTAACCGGTGACGTCGGCCGTGAGCTGGATCTCGGCGCCGCGTGCATCGACTGATCTGACCTTGCCGCTGACCACCTGGCCCTTGTCGTTGACCGTGGTGTAGCTGGTGAACGGGTCGGAATCGAGTTGCTTGATGCCCAAGGAGATGCGCTCGCGCTCCACGTCCACCGCGAGCACGATCGCCTCGACCTCTTGGCCCTTCTTGTAGTTGCGCACCGCGGTCTCGCCGGGTTCGTTCCACGACAGGTCGGACAGATGCACCAGGCCGTCGATGCCGGCCGCCAGGCCGACGAACACGCCGAAGTCGGTGATCGACTTGACGGGGCCCTTGACGCGGTCGCCGCGCTGCACCGTCGCGGAAAACTCTTCCCACGGATTGGCCTTGCACTGCTTCATGCCCAGCGAAATGCGGCGCTTGTCTTCGTCGATCTCGAGCACCATGACTTCGACTTCGTCGCCCAATGCGACGATCTTGCTCGGCGCGACGTTCTTGTTGGTCCAGTCCATCTCCGACACGTGCACCAGGCCTTCAATGCCGGGTTCGATTTCGACAAAGGCGCCGTAGTCGGCGATGTTCGTGATCTTGCCGAACAGGCGCGTGCTGTTCGGGTAGCGGCGCGACACGCCGTGCCACGGGTCGTCGCCCAACTGCTTGATGCCCAGTGAGACGCGGTTCTTTTCGGCGTCGAACTTCAGCACCTTGGCTTGCAGTTCCTGGCCGACCTGCACCACTTCGCTGGGGTGGCGCACACGGCGCCAGGCCATGTCGGTGATGTGCAGCAGACCGTCGATGCCGCCCAGATCGACAAACGCGCCGTACTCGGTGATGTTCTTCACCACGCCATTCACGATGGCGCCTTCATGCAGCGTGCTCAGCAGCTTGGAGCGCTCTTCGCCCATCGACGCCTCGACCACGGCGCGGCGCGACAACACGACGTTGTTGCGCTTGCGGTCCAGCTTGATGACCTTGAACTCCATCGTCTTGCCCTCGAACGGGCTCATGTCTTTCACCGGCCGCGTATCGAGCAGCGAACCCGGCAGGAAAGCGCGGATGCCGTTCACGAGGACAGTCAAGCCGCCCTTCACCTTGCCGTTCACCGTGCCGGTGACGAACTCGCCGGAGTCGAGCGAGTTCTCTAGCGACAGCCACGACGCGAGGCGCTTCGCCTTGTCGCGCGACAGGATCGTGTCGCCGTAGCCGTTTTCAACGGCATCGATCGCCACCGAGACAAAGTCGCCGACCTGGACTTCGAGTTCGCCATGGTCGTTCTTGAATTCTTCGATCGGAACATAAGCCTCGCTCTTCAGGCCGGCATTCACCACCACGAAGCTGTGTTCGACACGCACCACCTCGGCGGTGATGACTTCGCCGCTGCGCATTTCGGCGCGCTTGAGCGACTCTTCGAACATGGCGGCGAACGAGTCGACGCCTGCGCTTGTGGCAACTTGGGTTTGGGACATTGAGACTTCCGGTGCGGCTTGTGGGGCCGCGGGTTAGGTTGAAAAACCGGCGTTCCGGCGTGCCGCGGAAAATGTTTGGGGCACTGGAGGGAGAACGACGGACCGGGGTGGCCCGCGGGCCAGCTCTTGCAAGCTCAGCCGAAGGGCCTGCGCTGCTGCCAGGCTTTCAGCACAGCGTCCACCGATTCTTCGACGGACAGTGCCGAGTTGTCGAGCAACATCGCATCCAGGGCCGGCTTCAAAGGCGAGACGGGGCGCGACTGGTCGCGCTGGTCCCGGGCTTCGAGTTCGGCCCGAAGGTCGGCGATGTTAGCCGATATACCCTTTGATTTCAATTGCTTGTACCTGCGGTCCGCGCGTGTTGCGGCGCTCGCGGTCAAGAACACCTTGAGGTCGGCGCCGGGGAAGATCACCGTGCCCATGTCGCGCCCATCGGCCACCAGGCCGGGAAGGCGCCGGTGCTGGAGCTGGAACTGGCGCAGCGCGTCGCGCACCTTGGGCCACGCGGAGATTTTCGAAGCGAGCGCTCCCACTTCCTCCATGCGAAGGATTTCCGTCACGTCTTGCGACCCGAGTCGGATTTGCCCAGGCAGGCACAACAGGTCCAGGTTGGCCGCGAGTGCCGCCAAGCCGGCTTCGTCGGCGGCAGCGACGTTGGCGCGCATCGCGCTCAAGGCGGTGGCGCGGTAGGCCGCGCCGGAATCGAGGAAGCGATAGCCCAGCCGTTGCGCCAGCGCGCTCGCCAAGGTTCCCTTGCCCGACGCGGTGGGCCCGTCGACGGTGATCACCGGGATGTCGGCGGTATCGGCGCTCACCACCGCGAACAGCGTCTCGAAGTATTCCGGAAAGGTTTTCGCGACGCACTGCGGATCGAGGATGCGCACCGGCACGGGCGCTGGCACAGGCACCGGCACCAACGCAGCCTGGGCCGCGCCGGCCCGCGCGGGCACGAGCGCGTTGCAAGCGGCGAGCGAGAAGCACATCGCGATGCGGTGGTCGTCGTAGGTGTAGATCGCCGCGGCACGCCAGGTCCGCGGTGGCGTGATCTCGATGAAATCGGCGCCATCGAGAACCGTCGCGCCGAGCTTGCGCAATTCGCAGGCCATCGCCGCGATGCGATCGGTTTCCTTGACGCGCCAACTTCCGATGTTCGTCAGGCGCGTCGTCCCGTTCGCGAACAGCGCCATCACGGCGAGCGTCATCGCCGCGTCGGGAATGTGGTTGCAGTCGAGATCGATCGCCTTCAGCGGAAACGTGCCGCGCCGCACCTCGAGGGGCGCCGCGCCGCAGACCACGTGCGCCCCCATGGCACGCGCCGCGTCGACGAAGGCGATGTCGCCCTGGATCGAATCCTTGCCGACGCCGACGATTCGCAACGGCTGCCCAGTCGCGGCA
>JANOLA010000827.1:0-4937 GCA_031419535.1 Burkholderiales bacterium
CGGCAATCGTGAGCGCATCGCGCTCCGAGGGGGAATCAGTGTGCGAATCCGTGTCGCGGCGGGCCGGGGAATGCGAAGCGAAGCGGCTACTTCCAGCCCGGCTTGCTCGGGTTCAGCGCCGCGGTGGCAATGCTCTTGGGCCACACCATCTCGAACTCGCCGTTCTGCCACTGGCCGACGGCGCCGGGCGTGCCGACGTTCTCGCTGCCGACGAACTTGATCGGGCCGATGATGGTGCTGTGCTCGTTGTTCGCGACGAAATCGCGCAGCGCCTTGCGGTCCAGGCCGTGCTTGGCCACACCCGCGGTGAGGATCTCGAGCGCGGCCCAGCAAGCGCCCGAGGCCCAGCGGTCGGGCTCCTTGCCGGCGAACTTCTTGGTGTGCGCGTCGAAGTAGGCCTTGGCCCCCGGGCTGGTCTTGGCGTTCCACGAACCCATGCCCAGCACGCCCTCGGCGCCGGCCGGCGTCATCACGTTCCTGTAGAGCTGGAACGCCGTGCCCACCGAAGCGTAGTAGAACTTCGGGTTGAAGCCGATCTCCTTGCTCTGCTTGCTCGCCAGGATGTTGTCGGGCGGATAGGAGAAGCCGACGAAGGCGTCCGGGTTCTTGTCCTTGATGCCGCGCAGCACCGGCGACAGGTCTTTCACGTCGCCGGGGTAGCTCTTCTCCTCGACCAGGGTGATGCCGCTGCCGGCGAGCGCGCCCTTGAGCGCCGAGTAGTTCTCCAGGCCGAACAGGTCGTCGACGTAGACCACCGCCATCGTTTTCACGCCGTTGGCCTTGAGCATGTCGACCAGGGCGCGCGTCATCGGCTCGGGCTGCTGCAGCATCAGGAAGAAGTACGGCAGCTTCATCTCGACCAGTTTCTTCGACAGCGCGGACGGCGCGAGGAAGGGGGCGCCGAAGCGGTTCGCCAGCGGCGCGACGGCGAAGTTGGCATTCGAACCCCAGGGCGGGAGCACGAGGTCGACCTTGTCGCTGCCCATCAGCTTCTCGTAGCTGCGCACGCAGGTCTCGATGTCGCTGCGGTCGTCGGAGCTGATCAGCTCGATCTGGCGCTTATGCCGTTGACGTTGAGGCCGCCTGCGGCATTTTGCTGCTCGGCCCAGAGCAGGTAGTTGGGCTCCTGGCTGATCTGCGCGCCGCCGGTCCAGGGGCCGGTGCGGGCGATGGCGTAGCCGATGCGCACCGGGCCGGTCTGGGCCAGCGCGGGCAGCGCAAGGCTGGCAGCGCCCGCCGCAAGGGACTTGACCGCGCTGCGGCGGGTGATTGACGAGGTCGGCTTCATATGGTGTCTCCTGGGGGGGCTGTGGACCAATCGTGGATGCTAGAGAGAGTACCTCGACAATGCTTTGCCCGCCATGAAGGCGAGGTTGACGATTCGTGCAGCCCATCCCCGGGCTTTCCCTAGGCGAACCGGAGGTTGCATGCCTCGGCAGCGCCGGGTGCAGTCCGGATAATCCGCCAGGCCGAGTCCAATTCACGGGAGAAGCACATGAGCACAGCCATGCCGGTAATGAGCACCGACCAGGTTGCGCCGCGCGAGCGCATCCCGTTTTGGAGCGACTGGGTGAATCGGCTGTTCTGCGGCCTGCAGTCCGACTTGTACGGCGATACCGATTTCGACGGTCACATCGCTAGCGCACACGCCGGAGACGTGGTGTTGACGCGGCTCGAGTCGAACCGGCACCGCGTGATGCGCTCGGCCTCGCAGGCGCGCGCTGGCGATCTGGGTTACCTGAAGATCGTCGCGCCATTTCACGGCTGCGCCGGCGTCGAGCAAAAGGGGCGCGAGGCCTGGGTGTCGCCGGGCGAATGGAGCATCTACGACACGACAGACACCTATGCGGTTTCGAACCCGGTGCGCGTCGAGCACCTGATCGTGATGGTTCCCAAGGCGGACCTGGCCGAGCGCGGCCTGTGCATCGACGAGTTGATGGCGCGCCGGCTCGGCGGCAGCGGCGGCATTGCACGCGTGACGCTGGAGACCATGCGCAGCGCCTGGCGCGAGCTGCCGGGAATGAGCGACGACGCGGCGCGCAGCCTGGGCGAGGTGATCACCCAATGCGTGCACCTGTCCTTGCTCGATCTGGCCGGTCGCGCCACGGCGGCGACGCAGCTCGAGTCGCTGCGCGATCGGATCAAGCAGTATGTGATGCGCCACCTCGGCGATCCGGGGCTGTCGGTCGAGCAGATCGCGCGTGCGCTGAACTGCAGCCGCAGGCATTTGTACAACGCGTTCGCCGACGAGCCCGAGGGCGTGGCGGGCTATGTGCTCGCGCGCCGCATCGAGGCCTGCCGCACCGCCTTGCGCGACGCACGCCTGGTGGAGCGCTCGATCACCGAGATCGCGCTGGCGCACGGCTTTTCCAACATGGCGCACTTCAGCCGGGTGTTCCGCAGCCACGTGCTGTTGTCGCCCACGCAATACCGGCGCGAGGGTGCGCGGGCCTGACGGCGCTTGAGGGCACGGCCGGGTTGCGCCCGCTGGGCCGGTGCCACTCAGGCCCGCGGCTTCGATGAGACCTTGTGTCTCATCAAGCGCCCCTTCTCGCGCTCCCAGTCGCGCTTCTTCTCCGTGTCGCGCTTGTCGTGCTCGGCCTTGCCCTTGGCGAGCGCGATTTCGCACTTCACGCGCCCGCCCTTGTAGTGCAGGTTCAGCGGCACGATCGTGAAGCCTTTTTGCTCGACCTTGCCGATCAGGCGCTTGATTTCCTCCTTGTGCATGAGCAGCTTCTTGGTGCGGTCCGCCTCGGGGCGGACGTGCGTGGAAGCGCTGCGCAACGCGTCGATGCGGCAGCCGATCAGGTAGAGCTCGCCGTCGCGAATCACCACGTAGCCGTCGCCGAGCTGCACCTGGCCGGCACGCACGGCCTTGATCTCCCAGCCTTCGAGCACCATGCCGGCTTCGTAGCGCTCTTCGATGTGATAGTCGTAATGGGCGCGGCGGTTTTCGGCGATGGACATGTGGGAGCGGGGCGTCGAGTGCCGCCCCATAGAATTTGCGCATTGTATGAAGCGTGTCGCCAAGTCCGTGTTGCTGTGGTACTCGCCGCGCGAGATGTATGCGCTGGTCACGGGCGTGCCCGATTACCCCCAGTTCCTGCCGTGGTGCGAGCGTGCCGAAGTGGTAGAACAGCATGCCGACGGTGTGACGGCGCGGCTGCATCTCAGCTACGCCGGCGTGCGCCACGCCTTCACGACGCGCAACCGGCTGGTCCCCGATGCGTCCGTAGAGATCGCGCTGATCGACGGGCCGTTCTCGCAACTCGACGGGCGCTGGCAATTCATCGCGCTGCCGCTGCCGGGCAGCGATGCAGCGCAGGCGTGCCGCATCGAGTTCGAGCTGCGCTACGCGTTTGCCAATGCGGCCCTGGAAGCGCTGCTGAGCCCCGTGTTCGACCGAATCGCCAATACGCTGGTCGATTCGTTCGTCAAGCGCGCCGAGCAGGTCCATGGACCCCGCTGACGTTGACGGGGCGTCGATCGGCGTTGAAGTGGTTTACAGCCCCAGTGCGGGCGAGTTCGACTGTGTGCGGGTCCAATTGCCCGCAGGGGCCTGCGTGCGCGACGCCGTGCGGGCCAGCAGCATGCTCGAGCGCCATGCGCAGCTCGATCTGGATCAGCAGAACCTAGGAATCTGGGGCAAGCGGCGCGGCCCGGACGATGCGCTGCGCGACGGCGACCGGGTGGAAATCTACCGACCCCTGACGCTGGACCCGAAGGAAGCGCGACGCAAGCGTCAGCGCGGGCAGGTGGCCGCGGGCGGTTCGGCTCGCAACCCTGCGGGTGCTATTGGCAATCGGACGAAATGATCTCGCGCGTGCGCGCCTTTTCGTCGGCGCGCGTCTTGTCGTCAAGCACTTCGCGCTCGCCTTTGGCGTTGGTTCGAATCAGGCGAAGCCCGTCCTCCAGGCTCTTCATGTGGCTCTTGGCGCGCGCGCAGTTCTCTGCCTTGGCCGCGGCAATCTTCTCGGATTGAGCGCGTTCCTCCGTCTTGGTTTTCTCGGTCTTTTCTTGTTCCGCCTTGCGGCGACGGGCTTCCAGTTCGGGGTCGGTGCCACCCTTGACGGCACTGGCTGAGCCTGCCGCTGCCACCGGCGCCGCAGCGAGTGGACTGATGCCCTGGCGCCCGGTGTTCGAGCGCTGCAACACGTCTTGCTGCGGAATTCCCGCCGGGGGCGGCAGGTCGCTGTACTGGACGACGCCGTTCTTGTCGCGCCACTTCCATTGCGCCGAAGCCGGGAGCGCGAGCGTGGCGCCCGCAATCAGAGCCACGATCAAGAGTTGGGTTCGCTGCATGGTGGTTGGCGCTTGAAGTCCGCGTGCGAGTTTACCGGGGCGGGTTGCCCACGAGTCGTGACAAGGTGTCAGCGGCCGGACCAAGTTGCACGGCAGGCCGCGCGCAGTGAGGGCCACGGCGCCGGCCAGGCGCAATGCCTCGTCGGCGCCTTCGCGAAGGGGCTCGAGAGTGCGTCCGTATAATTTCCTTTTGCCCCCGGAGCCATCTTCATGCGCCTGCTCGGCAAAGCGCTCACCTTCGACGACGTGTTGTTGGTGCCCGCCTTCTCCCAGGTGTTGCCGCGCGACACCAGCCTCGCGACCCACCTTTCGCGCAACATCCGGCTCAACCTGCCGCTGATTTCCGCGGCGATGGACACCGTGAACGAGGCACGCCTGGCGATCGCCATCGCCCAGGAAGGCGGCATCGGCATCGTGCACAAGAACCTCACGCCCAAGCTGCAGGCGGCGGAGGTGGCGCGGGTCAAGCGCTATGAATCGGGCCTGCTGAAAGACCCGATCACGATCTCTCCTGGCGTGCCGGTGCGCCATGTGATCGAGCTTTCCAGGCAGCATGGAATTTCCGGCTTTCCGGTGCTTGAGGCAGGGCGTGTCGTGGGCATCGTCACGAACCGTGACCTGCGCTTCGAGACGCG
>JANOLA010000828.1:0-3801 GCA_031419535.1 Burkholderiales bacterium
GGTTGATTCGAATCCCGGACGCCCTGGAGAAATCGCAGTAAAGCGCTACGTCGGTCAGGTAATGCCGCGCCGAATAGAGGTTGAGCTCTTGAGCGACGGCCGAAGCGCCGATCGCGCCGCTCAGTGCGACGAGCGACGAAGCGAAACCTTGGCGAATGAATGCCTGGCGCATGGGGTCCTTCCGGGCGGAAATGCAATGCCCGGAAGTCTAGCTCTAAATGCGAATCGTTCTCAATATCAAGATGCGGGGGGTGCGGGAAGCTCAGGGGCTCGGCGGCACGTAGCCCATCGGCTTGTCTGCCCCCTCCGAGAAGAGGAACAGCTCCATTTGGCGTGCCAGGTACTGGCGCGCCCGCTGGTCGGCCAGGTTCAGCCGGTTCTCGTTGACGAGCATCGTCTGGTGGCGCAGCCAGAGCTGCCAAGCCTCCTTGCTGACTTCGTTGTAGATGCGCTTGCCGAGTTCGCCCGGGTAGGGCGTGAAGCCCAATCCTTCGGCTTCTTTCTTCAGATGTGCGCATTGAATGACGCGGGCCATTGCCGTTCTCCTGTGGTGATCGTGCTGCGAACGCAGCAGCGCGGACGATGCCGATCGCTGCGCTGCGGGTGGGTCAATTTCAGTCCAGTTGTTTCATCAACACCTGGGAGCGCCGATCCCAGCTGTACTTGCGTTTGCGTGCCTCGGGCAACCAATCGGGGTCGACCTGGGCGAAACCGCGCTTGATGAACCAGTGCATGGTGCGCGTGCTCAGCACGAAAATCGAGTTCAGCCCCATCGCCTTGGCGCGCTGTTCCACGCGCTTCAAAATGCGCTCGCCATCGCCTTGGCCCTGCACGTCGGGAGATACCGTCAGCGCCGCCATCTCGGCCGTGTTCGCCTCCGCGTAAGGGTAGAGCGCGGCGCAGCCGAAGATCACGCCGTCGTGCTCGATCACCGTGTAGTGGCCGATGTCGCGCTCGATCTCGGTGCGATCCCGCTTGACCAGCGTGCCGTCGCGCTCAAACGGCTCGATCAACTGCAAGATGCCGCCGATGTCATCGGCCGTCGCTTCGCGCAGGCTTTCGAGTTTTTCGTCGACGACCATTGTGCCGATGCCGTCGTGCGTGAACACTTCCATCAGAATCGAGCCGTCCACCGCGAACGGCAGGATGTGCGATCGCTCCACACCACCGCGACACGCCTTGACGCAGTGCTGCAAGTAAAACGCCGTATCGCTCGGCTTCAAAGGCGGTGGCAGGTTGGCGAGCAGGCGCTCGGCGTCGGCCAACGCGAGTTCGGTATCGATGCGGCTGTTCGGGTCGCTCTGGTCCTCGCGGATGCCGTCCTGCTCCGTGACGAACAGCAATTTGTCCGCGCGCAGCGCGATCGCCGTGCTCGTCGCCACGTCTTCCATCGACAGGTTGAACGCCTCGCCCGTCGGCGAAAAACCGAACGGCGACAACAGCACCATCGCGCCGATGTCCATCGCGCGCCGAATCGCGCCGCCATCGACGCGTCGGACGACGCCGCTGTGCATGAAGTTCACGCCGTCGACAATGCCCACCGGCTGCGCCGTCAGGAAATTGCCCGACACCACGCGCACCGTCGCATTGGCCATCGGCGTGTTCGGCAGTCCCTGCGAGAACGCGGCCTCGATCTCGAAGCGCAATTGGCCGGCCGCCTCCTGCGCGCAATCCAGCGCCACCGCGTCGGTGATGCGTCGGCCCAGATGAAAGCGCGACTCGTGGCCCTTGCTCTTGAGTTGCTCGTTCACCTGCGGCCGAAAGCCGTGCACGAGCACGAGCTTGATGCCCATCGCCCACAGAATCGCCAGGTCCTGCGCGAACAGGTTGAGCCGGCCCGCGGCAACCAGTTCGCCGGCCACGGCAACGACGAAAGTCTTGCCGCGATAGGCGTGAATGTGCGGCGCCACGGCGCGAAACCAGGGCACGAAGGTATGGGGGAAGACCAGGTTCATCGGTTGTCTCGCGGCGTGGCCTCGATTCTGCCCCAGCGCCGTGGCGCGAAGGCCCGAGCCCGAGCGCACGCGCTGACGTGCAACCGTCCGCGATCGACCGCTCCTCGATAATCCGCGCCTCGTGAGCCCGCCTACGCCAGCAAAGACACACTTGACGCGCCCACCGCGCCCAGCCGCCGCAAGAACGCCGTCTCACGCAGGGCTTGGCGCCGCGTCTGTCGATGCGACCGACGGCATGGCGCGTCCACTGCCGCGAATCACGTTCCCGGAGTCTCTGCCGGTCTCTGGCAGGCGCGATGAAATCGCGCGCGCCATCATTGACCACCAAGTGATCATCGTGTGTGGCGAAACCGGCTCGGGCAAGACGACCCAGTTGCCCAAGATCGCGCTCAGCCTGGGGCGCGGCATCGGCGCGGGCGGCAAGGGCCTGATCGGCCACACCCAACCGCGGCGCATTGCCGCGTCGAGCGTGGCCAAGCGCATCGCGCAGGAGCTGGATTCGCCGCTCGGCGAAGTGGTCGGCTTCAAGGTGCGCTTTCAAGACCGATTCCAGAGCGGCGCGTCGGTCAAGCTGATGACCGACGGCATCCTGCTCGCCGAAACGCAGGGCGACCCCCTGCTGCGCCGCTACGACACGCTGATCATCGACGAAGCGCACGAGCGCAGCCTGAACATCGACTTTTTGCTCGGTTACCTGCGGCGCATCCTGCCGCAGCGGCCCGACCTCAAAGTGATCGTCACCTCCGCGACGATCGACGCCGATCGTTTCGCGCGCCACTTCGCCGGCGCGGACGGGCCGGCGCCGGTGATCCAGGTGTCGGGCCGCATGTTCCCGGTGGAGCAGCGCTGGCGGCCGTTTGAGGAGAGCGCCCCCAGGCCGCCGAGTACGGCGTCCGCCCCCCAAGGGGGTTTGAGTAGCCCGGCAAAGCCGGGTCTACTCAAGAGCCGCAACTACGACCTGAACGACGCGATCGCCGACGCGGTGGACGAACTCTGGCGCGAAGGCGCGGGCGACGTGCTCGTGTTCCTGCCCGGCGAACGCGAAATCCGCGATGCCGCGGAGCGCCTGCGCGGCCACCACCCGCCGGGCGTCGACGTGGTGCCGCTGTTCGCGCGCCTGAGCCAGGCCGAACAAGACCGGGTGTTCGAGCCGCACGGCGCGCCGCGCATCGTGCTCGCGACGAACGTCGCCGAAACCTCGCTCACCGTGCCCGGCATCCGCTATGTCGTCGACACCGGCCTGGCGCGCGTGAAGCGCTACAGCTTTCGCAACAAGATCGAGCAACTGCTGATCGAGCCGATCAGCCAGGCCGCGGCGAACCAGCGCGCGGGGCGCTGCGGGCGCGTCAGCGACGGCATCTGCATTCGCTTGTACGACGAAACCGAGTTCGCTTCCCGCCCACCCTTCACCGACCCGGAAATCCTGCGCTCGTCGCGGGCCGGCGTGATCTTGCGCATGAAGGCGCTGAAGCTCGGCAACGTCGAGGAGTTCCCGTTCCTGGAGGCTCCACCGCGCCGCGCGATCGCCGACGGCTACCAATTGCTCGCCGAGCTCGGCGCGGTCGACGACTTCAACGAGCTGACGCCGATCGGCCGCGAGCTCGCGCGCCTGCCGCTCGACCCGCGCGTCGGCCGGATGATCCTCGAGGCACGCACGCGTGATGCGCTGACCGAGGTGCTGATCATCGCCAGTGCGTTCAGCGTGCAGGACGTGCGCGACCGCCCGCTCGAAGCGCAGCAAGCGGCCGACGAGGCGCACAGGAAATTCGACGACGAGCGATCGGAATTCCTCGGCACCTTGAAGCTGTGGAAATGGCTCGAAGCCTCGCGCGGCGCGGGCCTGGGC
>JANOLA010000829.1:0-12938 GCA_031419535.1 Burkholderiales bacterium
GCCACGCGTCGTTCCAGGGGCTGCGCGCCGACAAGCCGGCGCGCGACGTGGTGCGCGAGGTTCTGCGCGAAGAGGCTTCGCCGCCGCCGATGCCGGCCGGGCCAGCATCGCTCCCCGGGCAGCGCGGCGCCAGCGCGGCCCACCGTGTGGGCAGCGTCAAAGTCTCGCACCCCGAACGCGTGATCGACGCTGAGAGTGGATTGAGCAAACTCGACCTCGTGCGCTACTACGAAAGCGTGGCGCCGTGGATGCTGCCGCACCTGAAAGGCCGCCCGGTCACGCTGGTGCGCGGCCCCAGCGGCGTGGGTGGCGAGCTGTTCTTCCAGAAGTACGCCGAAACCTCGGCGTTTCCCGGCCTGCGCGAACTCGACCCGAAACTCTGGCCCGGGCACCCGCCGCTGCTCGAAGTGCCTGACGCCGCCGCATTGATCAGCGCCGCGCAATTGAACGTGATCGAGTTCCACACCTGGAACTCGCTCGCGAAAAACATCGACAAGCCCGACCGCATCGTGTTCGACCTCGACCCCGGCGAAGGCATCGCCTGGAGCCGGGTGCAGGAGGCGGCAACGCTGACCCGCGCGCTGCTCGCCGAGCTGGGCCTGCAAAGCTGGCTCAAGACGAGCGGCGGCAAGGGGCTGCACGTCGTGGTGCCGATCACGCCGCGCCTGGGCTATGACGCGGTGAAGGCGTTCTCGCAGGCCGCCGTGCAGCACCTGGCAAGTGCCATCCCGTCGCGCTTCGTCGCAAAGAGCGGCGCGGCGAACCGGGTCGGCCGCGTCTACGTCGACTACCTGCGCAACGGCCATGGCGCGACCACGGCCGCCGCGTTTTCGGTGCGCGCGCGCCCCGGGCTGGGGGTGTCGATGCCCATCGCGTGGGAGCAGTTGGGCGCGCTGAAAAGCGGTGCGCAATGGACCGCGGCAACCGCGCGCGAGTACCTGTCGTTTCAGAAGGAAGACCCCTGGGCCGGGTACGGAGCAGCGCGCCAGACCTTGACCGTGGGCTTGAAGCGACTCGGCCTCAAAGCAACAAATTCGCCAACTCGGGCCCCGCGGGCTTGATGCCCATGCGAATTTCGCAGTAACCTTCGCCCCCTCGACCAATCTGTCAGGCCCGCACCATGGCTGCTCGCTCCATTGCCTCGCTTTCGCTCAGCTTCGGCCTCGTGTCGATTCCGGTGAAGGTGTTCTCCGCCACCGAAAGCTCATCGAGCGTCAGCTTCAACATGCTCCACACCTGCGGCTCGCGCGTCAAGCAGCAGTACCTGTGCATCAAGGAGAACGTGCCCGTCGAGCGCGCCGACATGGTGAAGGGCTATGAGTTCGAAAAAGACCGCTACGTGATCTTCACGTCGGCCGAGCTGAAAGCGCTGGAAGAGGCACCGAGCTCCACGGTGGACATCGTCTCGTTCATTCCGCTCGCGTCGGTGGTCCCGATCTTCTTCGACAAGGCCTACTACCTCGCGCCCGACAAGCGCGGCGCCAAGCCCTACGGCCTGCTGATGGCGGCAATGCTCGAGAGCGGCCGCTGCGCGCTCGCGCGCTGGGCCTGGAAGGGCAAGCAGTACGTGGTGCAGGTACGCCCCGGCGACGGTGGGCTGATCTTGCAGCAACTGCTTTACGCCGAAGAGGTGCGCTCGATGAAAGACCTGGAGATCGAAAAGGCCGAGATCCAGAAGCCCGAGTTGCAACTCGCGCTGCAACTCATTGACCAGATTTCCGCCGACAGCTACGACCCGCGCGAGTACCAGGACGAAGAGAAGAAACGCATCCTCGCCGCGATCGACGACCGCATCGCCGGCAAGCAGGTGGTCGCGACCGACGGCCAGGAGCCCGCCGCCGGCGCGCAGGTGATCGACCTGGTCGAGGCGCTGCGCGCGAGCCTTGCGCCGCGCAAGGGCGCAGCCAAGACCGGCGCTGCGCCGGCTGTCGCCGCGGTGCAGACCTTGGCACAGGTGTCGGCGCAATCGTCGACGCAGACCTCGGCGCAATCGTCAGCCCAGGCGGCGCCCGCCACGCAACCGGCCACCACGCTGGCGATCGCCGCCGGCACCGAACCGCAGCCCGCATCGGGCTCAGCCCCGGCGAAAGAGCGCAAGGCCGCCAAGCGCGCCCCCGCGTCCACCCCGGCGCAGCCCGACGAAGACGCGGTTCCAGCGCGCGCCCGCGCCGCGAAGAAGTAACCCCGTCAGGCAGCTTGTCCACCGACGCGACCTACACCCTCAGCAGCATCGCGTCGATGCTCGGCCTGTCGAGGGCCGTGATCACCGGTCTCATCGACGCCGGCTTCGTGACGCCCACGCGCGGCAAGCGCCGCGAGTACCGCTTCAGTTTTCAGGACGTGGTGCTGCTGCGCACGGCGCATGGCTTGCAGGCCGCGCAGATTCCGGCGCGGCGCATCGTGCGGTCCCTGCAAAAACTCAAGGCGACGCTGCCCGATGAGTTGCCGTTGACGGGGTTGCGCATCAGCGCCGTCGGCGGCGATGTCGCCGTGCGCGAAGGCGAGCACCAGTGGGCCGCTGAGTCGGGGCAGATGCTCATCGACTTCGAAGTCAAGCCGGGCGCCGGCAATGTGGCGTTCATCGGCGTGCCGCCCCGCAATGAAAGCGATGCCAAGGCCTGCTTTGAACGCGGCGTGGCGTTGGAGCCGAAGCACCCGGCGTTAGCCGAACAAGCGTATCGCGAAGCCATCGCGCTCGCGCCCGCCTACCCGGACCCGTACCTCAACCTGGGCGTGCTGCTCGGCGATTCCGGCCGCACCAGCGATGCCACGAAACTCTACGCACAAGGCATCGCGCACTGCCCCCATGAAGCGCTGCTGCACTTCAACCTCGGCGTCGCGCTCGAAGACCTGAAGCAAACGGCGCAGGCGCTGGCCAGTTACCAAGCCTGCCTGCGAATCGATTCAAGCATGGCTGACGCCCACTTCAACGCCGCGCGCCTGCACGAAACGCTGGGCCACGAGCGCCAGGCGATCCGCCACTACAGCGAATACCGGCGCTTGCAGCGATAGACGAGGATGTCAAGCATCGCACCCAGGCAGAATGGGCGCCGTGCCCGCATCCTGGTTGATCGTTATCGCATCGCTGCTGTTCGCGAGCATGGGCGTGTGCGTGAAGCTTGCCGCCGCCCAATACGGAAGCGGCGAAATCGTGATGTACCGCGGGCTCGTCGGCGCGCTCATGATCGCCGCCATGAGCCGCTGGCACGGGATCTCGCTGCGCACCGCCGTGCCCGCCAAGCATGCGCTGCGCAGCCTGACCGGCGTGACGGCCCTGTGCCTGTGGTTCTATGCCATCGGCGAGTTGCCGCTGGCCACCGCGATGACGCTGAACTACACCTCCTCGCTGTGGATTGCCCTGTTCCTGATCGGCGGCGGTGCCGTGTTCAAAGCCCAGCCGGTCGACCCTCGGCTCGTTCTGGTGGCGCTGCTCGGATTCGTCGGCGTGGTGCTGGTGCTGCGCCCGACGATCGAGCAGGATCAGTTGTGGTACGGCCTGGCGGGCCTGTTGTCGGGCATGGTCTCGGCCACCGGCTACCTGCAGGTCACCGCGCTCGGTCGCGCCGGCGAGTCGGAGAGCTGCATCGTCTTTTATTTCTCGATCGGCGGCGTGCTCGGCGGCGCCGCCTTGACCGCGCTGACCGGCTGGCACGCGCACAGCTGGGCCGGCATCGGTCTGCTGCTGGCGGTGGGCGTGCTCGCGACCCTGGCGCAACTGATGCTGACCCGCGCTTATACCCGCGGCCGCACGCTCGTCAACGCGAGCCTGCAGTACCTGGGGATTGCATTTTCTTTTCTCTTCGACGTCTTCCTGCTCGGCGACCGCGTCACTTGGATCGCTGCGCTCGGCATCCTGCTGATCGTGGCTGCGGGGGTGCGAGCGACAATGTTGAGGGCGCCGCCGCTTCGAGTAAGGAGTTGAGTTCCGCCCGCCCTGGGTTTCTGGAGGATCTGCCATGCGCCACCCGCCCTCGAGCCGCGCCGCTTCGCCCGATGCCAAGGTCGAGATCGACGCCTCGACACTGCAAGACCTGAGAAGCGTCATTGAACACGCGTGGGCCGCCGGGCCCACCGCAGTGCACCCGGCAGTGGTGCGCGACGCTGTCGCGTTCGTCATCGACGCGCTCGACTCCGGGCGACTGCGCGTTGCCGAGCGCCAGGGCGTGGGCCAGTGGACGGTGAACCAGTGGGTCAAGCAGGCGGTGCTGCTGTCGTTCCGGTTGAACGACAGCAAGATGATGCAAGCCGGGGGCCTGTCTTACTTCGACAAGATCGACGCCAAATTCTCCGGCTTCGACGAAGCCGACATGCGCGCCAGCGGCGTGCGCACCGTGCCGCCGGCGATGGTGCGCCACGGCGCCTACCTCGCGCACAACGTCGTCGTGATGCCCAGCTTTGTCAACATCGGCGCTTACGTCGATGAGGGCACGATGGTCGACAGCTGGGTCAGCGTGGGCTCGTGTGCGCAGATCGGCAAAAACGTGCACCTGAGCATGGGCGTGCAGATCGGCGGCGTGCTCGAGCCGATGCAGGCGCACCCGACGATTGTCGAGGACAACTGCTTCATCGGCGTCAATTCGTCGGTGGTCGAAGGCGTCATCGTCGAAGAAAACTCGGTGGTCTCGATGGGCGTGCACCTGGGCCGCAGCACCAAGATCTTCGACCGCGAGACGCGCAACATCAGCTACGGCCGCATTCCGGCCGGCTCGGTGGTGATCGCCGGCACCCTGCCCTCGGCCGACGGCAGCTACAGCACCGCGTGCGTCGTGATCGTGAAGAAGGTCGACGCGCAGACCCGCGCCAAGACCAGCATCAACGAGTTGCTGCGCTCTTGAGCGCTTGCCGCCTGAGCTGCGAACCGAGCGGCCGGGTCAGACCGACGATGCTTCGCCCGAGTGCGACAGGGCCAGAACGCGGGCAATTGCCAGGGCGACCTGTCGGGGTTCCACCGGCTTGGACACATGATCGTCCATTCCGGCTTCGATGTAGGCTTCGCGGTCTTCGACCATCGCGTTGGCGGTCAGGGCAATGATTGGGATGCGCGCGACGCTACCGTGCAGCGCACGAATCCGGCGCGTCGCCCCCATGCCGTCCAGGCTGGGCATCTGGATGTCCATCAGCACCAGGTCGAAGGGCTTGGCCTTGACTTTCGCGACGGCTTCCAGGCCATCGTTGGCCAATTCGCAGGTATGGCCCTGCTGCTCCAGCATCGCGCGAATGACGATCTGGTTGACCTCGTTGTCCTCGGCAACCAGGATGTGCAGGCCCCGAACCATGTCCTCGCTGGAATCGAACTGGGTGTCGGGCACATCCAGCCGAGCCGAGTGGCCACGTTGCAGCCGCAACGTGACGTGAAACGTGCTGCCCCGGCCCACCTGCGATTGCACGTCGATGCGCCCACCCATCAGGTCGACAAGCCCGCGGCTGATCGCCAGGCCCAGTCCGCTGCCGCCGTAGCGCCGCGCGATTCCGCTGTCGGCTTGGATGAAGCGTTGAAACAGCGTGGGCAGCACGTCGGGCGCGATTCCGATCCCTGAATCGCGAACCGCGACTTCGAATTCCACCTCGTCGCCTTGCAGCGCGCGATGCGCGACGCCGACGCTGACCGAGCCGCATTCGGTGAATTTCACGGCGTTGCCGATCAGGTTGAACAGCACCTGGCGCAGCCGTCCTTCGTCGCCTTGCAGGACCTGGGGCATGCCGCTCTGGAACTGCACGGCCAGGCTCAGGCCTTTCTCCTGCGCGCGCGTCACGACCGAAGCCACCACTTCCTCGACCAGCCGGCGCGGGTCGAACTCGGCGGTCACCAACTCGAGCTTCCCAGCCTCGACTTTCGACAGATCCAGAATGTCATTGATTAACGCCAGCAGCGCCTTGCCTGAGGTGCGGATGGTGCGCGCGTAGCTGCGCTGCTCCACGGTGAGTTCGGTTTTGAGCATCAAGCTGTTCATTCCCAGCACGCCGTTCAGCGGCGTGCGGATCTCGTGGCTCATCGCCGCGAGGAACTGCGATTTCGCGTGGTTCGAAGCCTCGGCGGCCGCCTTGGCGCGTGCCAGTTCGCGCTCGGCTTTCGTGATGTCGCGCATGACACCGACCACGCCACCGTCTGGCGTGCGGCGCTCGACCACGTGGATCACGCTGCCGTCCTTCAACTCCTGCTCGAACATGCCATCGCCACTGCGGTGCAGCGCGAGGCGCATCTCGCGCCAGGCCTGGCGTTTCGCTGCATCGATGGCGCCGGGGATGAGGGCCCCGGCAGCGACGTCGACGAAGCTCTCGAAACTCACGCCGACGCCGATCAGCGGGCGCAGCCACGGGAACATCTCCAGGTAGCGCTCGTTCCACGCGACCACGCGGTCCTGCGCGTCGCACAGCAGGAAGCCGTCCGCCATCGACGCCAGTGCGCGGTCCATGATGTCCTTGGCATGCGCGATCTCGAGTCGGGCGCGGGCAAGCCGCCCGAGCTGCCAATGGGTTGCGCAACCCGCGGCGATCAGCATGATGATGAAGGCCGCTGCAGCGGCCAGGATCGCGTTGCGGTCTTGGCGCCATTCGGCCAGCGCGGCGTCTTTGGAAATGCCCGCCGAGATGCGCAGTGACGGGTACAGCGAAGGCCGAGCAGACAGGATCGACGGCGACCCATCCAAGCGCCCAGGGGCGTCCACGGTCGCCCCCCCGAACCCCTGCTTGGGAAGCGGCCCCGCCAGGCGCTTGCCCAAATGGGTATCGCTCGCCGGCACGCTGGCCAACAACTGGCCGTCATCGCGCTCCAGCGTCACCACCAACCCAGGAATCTGCACCGACTGCGCGAGGATCGACGTGATGATCGGCAGCGGAATCTCGGCGAGCACGAGCACCCGTCGCCCCGGCCGCAGCTGCGGCGTGCGGGCAAAGTAGAGCACGGACTCCGCAGTCGCCGGGTTATGTTGCGGATCGCTGATCAAGAGCCTCGGCACCGGCTGCGTGAACGCGTCCGCGATGAACCGCGCGGAAACGGGCACTCCGAGCCGTTGTGTTTGCGTCCGAGCGGCCGCGAGGACGGTAGCGTCGGCTTCAATCACGGCCAGATCGGCAAACTCCAGATTTCTCCGCACCACACCGCCCAGCAAGTGCCCGGCGTGCACGGGATCCAGTGTTGCGTCGGGTCCGACGGCCGGGTCAAGCAACTCACCCATCTCGGAGAGCAGCAAGTCGACCCCGATCAAGGTTCGGTTCAGCGCCGCCTCGGCACCGCTGACGAATCGGGTCACCCGTGCCTGGGCTTCGCCGATCGCGGTGCGTTCAGCGCGCAGGATGACCGCGGCAGCGGTGCCGGCCGCCGCAATGACGAACGCACCGACGCTGCCCCATATCGCGGCAATCAAACGGCGTCGAGTCTGCATGCGTGGCAAAGCTGGGCGCAAGCCATCTCGGCTGCCGGGGAAGTCAAGTTCAAGGAAGGCCGACGCCACCGGCCTGGCCGAGGGTCTGCCTCCACACTTGGGCGCATTGCGGTCCGCAGCGCATGAGCCATGCGGGCAGCACCTTGGTCGTCAGAATCTCGCGGCGTCGGTTTGCGTCCGCGGCGCTCTCGCGAACCTCGGTCATGCGCCCTTTGCGTCCATTCGCACACGCCGGCGCGCCGATGTTGCACGCGACCCCTTCGCGGGTTTCGTTCTCGGCTTCGCTCCAGATGGCTCGCTCCAGCTTCGGCAGCTCGCGCCGCAGCAGGTCTTGAAGATCGCCTGGCAGAGCGTTCCAGGCCGCGCCGTTGGCCACGAATGCCGCCAGCCCCCAGTTCACCGCCGTGGTGTGAAGGTGCGTGGAGACCTCGTGCAGGCCGATCGTGTTGCCCGACATCGTGCCGGTGATGGCGCAGTCGATGCTTCCGCTGCGCAGATTGGCATTCACTTCGGCAAACGCCGTTTGTACCGGCGTCGCACCAAGGGCCGTGACCCAATCCGACTGCGTCGCGCTCGAAACCCTGACCCGGCGCCCGGCCACGTCGGCCAGGCTGGAAAGCGGCTTGGCGCAGAACGTCACCTGGGCCGGATACGCATAGAGCGCCAGCAGCTCGATGCCATACCGCTCGCGCAGCACTCGCTGCAGGTGAGGACGGAAGGCGCCGGCATTGAGCCGCAAGGTCGCCATGTCCGGGTTCAGCCCAGCCAAGTCGAGGGCACCGAACTCCGCGTCGTGCGCCGCACTCAGATTGAGCAGGGAGGTGCCGAACGGAACCGCGCCCTGTTGCACCAGGCGCAGCATCTCCTGGCCGCGGATGCCGGCGCGGTCAAACGGCACGATCTCGGCGCTGGCCCGGCCGCCGCTCAGGCGCGCGAATTCGCGGGTCCAGAAAGGTTCTTCGTGCCGCGTGTATTGGTTGAGTACGCCCAGTCCGCCGACGATTCTCAGGTGCTGAGCAACCGGCGCGCCGACCTGCTCCGCGCAAGACACCGATTGCGCCACACATGCGAGCAAACCGCCCCAGACAGCGCGCAGCCAGCGATTGCCAGCTCCGCTTGCAGGCCGGCTCGCAGTTGCACTTCGATGGTCGAGCTGATTCATTGCGCGTCCCCGGGAGAGATCGGACCGATTGTTCATCGCGCGCCTGCGGGCCGATGCCGGGAACAAGCCAGCGGACCGCTGCCAATTCGAAATTGCCCAGGCGCTGCGCGCCATGTCTTGTCCGGGTTTTCTCGGTTGACTTCTATTTAACCTTATCATTAAATACAAAGCATGGATGCATTGAGTCTGGCCTTCTCCGCCTTGGCCGACCCCACGCGCCGCGCCATCCTGTCCCGGTTGGTCGATGGTGAAACGCATGTCGGCGAACTCTGCAAGCCGTTTCAGATCTCCGGCCCCGCGGTGTCGCGCCATCTGCGCGTGCTGGAACAAGCGGGCCTGATCGAGCGCAGGGTGAACGCGCAATGGCGCTTGTGTCGATTGCGCGGCCCCGGGCTGCGCGCCGCGCACGACTGGCTGGCGCGCTACCGCGAGTTCTGGGACCAGAGCCTGGATCGCCTGGTCGACATGCTCGAGCAACCCGACCCTCACCGACCCGCACAACCCAAGCGCGCGGCGAGCCGCTCAGCCACGCCGCCCCGCCCCCCGTCGAAGCCCAACAAAAGGAAATCGCCATGAACGCACCCGAGACGTTTCAACTGCAAATGACACGCTTCATCCGCGCCCCGCGCGAGAAGGTGTTCGACGCATTCGTCACCGAAGCCTTGTTGTCCAAGTGGCACTGTCCGCGCGGCATGAGCGTCGGCACGTGCAGCGTCGACGCGCGCGTGGGCGGGCGCTACCGGCTCGAAATGCGCTCGCGCGAAGGCACCAGCCACATCGTGGGCGGCACCTACAGGGCGGTGAACCGCCCGCAGCAGCTGGCCTACACCTGGCAATGGGAAGGCGACAGCCCGATGGGCGGCTTCGAGTCCCTCATCGAAGTGGAGTTCATCGCCAAGGACGGCGGCACCGAACTGCGCATGACGCACAGCGGCTTCCCCGCGGCAGCGGCGCGCGAAGGCCACTCGCAAGGCTGGAGTTCATGCTTCAACCGCCTGAACGACCTGCTCGATGCGCGCGGCACCGCGGCGACGCTCACGCTGCTCGGCGACCCGCGCAGCAGCTACACGCGCACCGCGCGCATGGGCCTGGCCGAAAAAGGCGTCGCCTACACCTTGCAGCCCTGCGCGCCGAACTCGCCGGAAATCCTGGCGGTGCACCCGTTCGGCAAGATTCCCGGCATGCGCGACGGCGAGATCGAGCTGTGGGAAACCAGCGCGATCCTGCGCTACATCGACGAAGCATTCGACGGCCCCTCGCTCACGCCGGGCATGCTCGCCGAGCGCACGCGCTGCGAACAATGGGTGAGCGCCGTCAACTCCTACTTCTACGATTCGATGGTGCGGCGCTACGTGCTGCAGTACATCTTCCCGAAGGGCGAAGGCGGCAAGCCCGACCGCGCCGTGATCGACCGTGCCGTGCAGGACATGACGCCGCAGCTCACGGCGCTGGACCGCGCTTACGCGAAGACGGGGGACTATATTGCCGGCAGCACGTTGAGCTTTGCCGACCTGTTCATCGCGCCGATCCTTTTCTACGTGGAGGCCTTCCCCGAGGGCGCGCGACTGCTGTCCGACATGCCCCAAATCCGGCGCGCGCAAGGCGTGATGCGCCAGCGCGCGAGTTTCACGACGACGCAGCCGCCGCAGGGCAAGTAAGCTCTCCCTCTCCCGCTTGCGGGAGAGGGAGAGGGAGCAGGACAGACTCGGTTCCTCAGCGCTTCGGGTAGACGAGGTCGGCGCGCCGGTTCTGCGCCCACGCGGTCTCGGTGTGGCCCATCGCGAACGGCCGCTCTTCGCCGTAGCTCACGGCCTCCATCTGGCTCGGCTTCACGCCCAGCAAGCCGAGCGCGCGCGTCACGGTCTCGGCGCGGCGTTGGCCGAGCGCCAAGTTGTACTCGGCGCCGCCGCGCGAATCGGTGTTGCCTTCGATGCGCACCGTGAGCGCCGCGTTCGCCGCCAGATAGCGGCCGTGGCGCTCGATCATCGGCGTATAGGTCGACTGCAGCGTCGAATCGTCGAATCCGAAGTAGACGCTGCGCTCGCGGCTGATCGCACTGGTCGGGTCCAGGTGTTCGGGCAATCCGCTGCTGCTGACACTGGCTTGCGTCGTGGCCTGCGGCGCGGCGGTTGCGACTGAGGGGGCTGGCGCGGGCGATTCAAATTGCGAAGGCACCCCCGTGCGTGCCGGGGCGTCGGGAACGGCGGGCTCGGCAGCGGGCGGCGCGGCCGGCGGTACGGGCGTGCTGCAACCCAGCAGCGATCCGAGCGAGAGCGCAACGCTCATCACGACGGCCAGCGATGTTTTGTTCATGGCGATCTCCTTGGCGGGATTGGGATTGGGTTTGAGATTCGGGTTCGGGTTCGGGTTCGATCGACGCGAGGGCCGAATCTTAAAACGCAAAGCGCCTCTTGAAACAAGCGCCGGGTCAAGCCGGCCCGAGCGCAAAAACCGGCACTGCCGCCGCCTTGCCCTTGAACCGCACCGGCTCCAGCGTTTCCGGCACAACGCCCGCTCCCAGGCAGGCGCGCGTGGCCTCGTCGATCAGGATCGTGCGCTGCGCGACCTTGGTGTGCGCTTCGAGACGCGCCGCCAGGTTCACCGTGTCGCCGATGCAGGTGTAGGTGGCGCGCTGCTGCGTGCCGGTGTAGCCGGCGACGATGTCGCCAGTGGCGATGCCCACGCCGATGGCGATGCTCGGCTTGGCTTGCGCCACGCGCTCGTGGTTGAACAGCTCGATCAGCTCCGTCATCTCCAGCGCCGCGCGCACCGCGCAGCCGCTGTGGTCGTCGAGCGGCAACGGCGCGCCGAAGATCGCCATCAGCCCGTCGCCGATCATCTGGTTCACCACGCCGCCATGGTTGCCGATCGCGTCGAACATCAGCGCGTAGTAGGCATTCAGCAGCTCGTGCGTTTCCTCGGGCGGCTGCGATTCCACGAGCGACGTGAAGCCGCGAATGTCGGCAAACATCACCGTGCCGCGGATGCGTTTGCCGCCCAGTGCGAAGCCCGATTGCGCGAGGTCTTGCGCCACCTCGGCGGTGGCGAAGCGCCGCACCATGGCACGCAACTGGTCGCGCAAGCGCTTCTTTTCCAGGCTCGCGCCGATGCGGGCTTTCAGCAGCACCGGGTTGATCGGCTTGCTCAAATAGTCTTCCGCGCCGAGTTCGATGCAGCGCACGATGTTCGCCACGCCTTCGAGCGACGAGGTCACGAGCACCGGCAAGTCGCGCAGCTTGGCATCGGCCTTGAGTTGCTCGAGCACCTCGAAGCCGTCCATCTCGGGCATCTCGATGTCCAGCAGCAGCAGGTCGAAGGACTCGGCGCGCAGCATCTCCAGCGCGATGCGGCCGTTCTCGGCGCTCGCCGAGCGGTGCCCTTGCAGCTCGACATTGCGCGCAAGCAGCAGCCGGTTGACTTTGTTGTCGTCCACGATCAACAGCCGCGCCACGCCGTCGCGCTGCTCAGCCATCGCGCAGCTCCGTCAGTGCCGCGGCGACGCGCGAATATTCGTGGCCCAGCGCGTCGACCGGGCTCACGCCGTCATCCGCGGGCAGCCGCGCGTGATCGAGCCCCTGGTGCTCCAACTCGCGCGCCAGGCTCCCCAGGCGCATTGCGCCGAAGGTCAGGCTGTTCGACTTGAGCGAATGCGCGGCGCGCCGGAACTTGTCCGCATCGTTCGAGCCGAGCGCGCCACGCAGCTCGGCCAGCATCGACGGCGCGTCTTCGAGGAAGGTGTCGATCAGCTCCTTGGCGAAGTCTTCGCCGGCTGTGTCTTGCAGCTCCTTGAAGACCGCGAGGTCGATTGTTGCGTCAGCCATGGGGTGGGCAAGGGCAGGGAGGCGATTCCCCCTCTCCCGCCCCCCGAAGGCGCCAGCCTTCGGGGGGCGCGGGCGGGAGAGGGTTGGGGAGAGGGTGAACAGTGTGCGAGAGTCTAGCGGCCGCGGGCCGGTTCGGGGTTGTGCGGAACCCTGAGGCGCACCCAGTTGCAACCTCGGGCGGCGCGCCCGTCTCGGCGATGCAGGCCTGAACGCGAAACCTCACACCGTGCTCCCACCGCGCGGAGCGACTCGCAGCAGCGATTCCACCAACGCCTCCACCCGGATCGGCTTGGTCACGTAGTCGTCCATGCCTGCGGCCAGGCAGGCTTCCCGATCGCCCTGCATCGCATTGGCCGTCATCGCGATGATGCGCGGGCGATCGTTTGGCTGCCACTTGGTTGTGATGCGCCGGGTGGCTTCCAGCCCATCCATCTCGGGCATCTGCACGTCCATCAGCACCACGTCGTAGGGTTGGCGCTGCACGCATTCGATCGCTTCCACGCCGTTGCCGGCCACGTCGGCCCGGTAGCCCATCTGTTTTAGCAGCCGCAGCGCGAGCTTCTGGTTCACGGC
>JANOLA010000830.1:0-2278 GCA_031419535.1 Burkholderiales bacterium
TCGCTGGCCATTCCAGTCATCTTGCCGGAGACTTCAGTGAGCTTGGCTTCGGCGACGGTCTGCGTCTTGCGTTGCAGGTTCATGCCTTCCTTGATCAGGGAATCGAACGCCTTGCCGCCTTCCGCCTGGGCCTTGGCGAACGCGCCCATTCCAGCGAGCCAGATTTGTTGCGCCGAGTCCTTGACCGAGCTCGCGAGTTTCGCGGCGTCGAGGCTGTCGAACAGCCCGGAGGCACCCGCGGCCTGCTTGTCCGCCATCTGCTGGAGTTTCTTGACCATGCTGTGTTCTCCTCGTTGCCGGCTGGCCCGCCGACATGGCGCCGCCGTGGCGCGAACTATAGGAGGCCGCAGCCGAGCACGCAGCACGATTCTCTAGTGAGCCCGCTCTATCGACGCTCTATCAAGACTGCGGGCTTCTTGGGTCGACCCTGGGGAAAGCGCGCAGCGCGAAACGGGTTCTCGTGGACAAGAATGAACGGCCCCCTGAACCCGAGGAGAACCCATGCAGTATTTCGTGACCGGCGCCACTGGCTTCATCGGCAAGCGGCTCGTGAAGGCCTTGCTCGCGCGGCGCGGTTCGACCGTGCACTTTCTGCTGCGCCCAGAAAGCGAAGCCAAGGTGACGGCGCTGCTCGAATACTGGGGCGCCGCGAAAGGCCGCGCCATTCCCGTGTATGGCGACCTGACGGCCAAGAAGTTCGGGCTCAGCCCCGAGGCCCGCAAAGCCCTGGAAGGGCAGATCGATCACGTCTACCACCTCGCCGCGGTGTACGACCTGTCGGCCGACGCGCAGTCGCAGGTGCAGGTGAACGTGGAAGGCACGCGCCACATGGTCGAGTTCGCGCGCGCCATCGGCGCCCGGCATGTGCACCATGTCAGCTCGATCGCCGCGGCAGGCCTGTACGAAGGCGTGTTCCGGGAAGACATGTTCGAGGAAGCGGAAGGGCTGGACCACCCTTACTTCATGACCAAGCACGAGAGCGAAAAGATCGTCCGTGCAGAGTGCAAGCAACCCTGGACCGTGTACCGCCCGGCGCTGGTGGTGGGCGACTCGAAGACCGGCGAGATGGATAAGATCGACGGCCCCTACTACTTCTTCAAGCTGATCCAGCGCATGCGCCAGATCCTGCCGCCCTGGTTTCCGTCGGTCGGGCTGGAGGGCGGACGCATCAACATCGTGCCGGTGGACTTCTGTGTGAACGCGCTCGACCACATCGGCCACCAGGCACACACCGCGGGCAAGTGCTATCACCTGGTTGACCCGGTGGGCTACCGCGTCGGCGACGTGCTCGACATCTTCTCCAAGGCGGCGCATGCGCCGAAGATGAACCTGTTCGTCAATGCGGCGCTGCTCGGCTTCATTCCGAAAAGCGTGAAGAAGGGAATGATGGCCCTGGCACCGGTGCGCCGGGTGCGCAACGCGGTGATCAAGGACCTGGGACTGCCGCCCGACATGTTCACCTTCGTCAACTACCCGACGCGCTTCGACCGGCGCGAGACCGATGCAGCGCTGAAAGGCAGCGGCATCGAGTGCCCGAACCTGCGCGACTACGCGTGGGTGCTGTGGGACTACTGGGAGCGGCATCTCGACCCGGCGCTGTTCATCGACCGCTCGTTGCGCGGCACGGTGGGCGGCAAGGTGGTGCTGGTCACCGGCGGGTCGTCGGGCATCGGCTTGTCCGCCGCATGCCGCTTCGCCGAAGCAGGGGCCACGACGCTCATCTGCGCCCGCGGCGAAGACAAGCTCGGCGACGCCGTCAAGCACATCAAGGAGCAGGCCGGCAAGGACGCAAAGGTGTTCAGCTACTCGGTGGACATCTCCGACGAAGCGAGTTGCGCAGCGTTCGTGAAGACCTTGCAGGAACAGCATGGCGGCGTCGACTTCCTGATCAACAACGCCGGGCGCTCGATCCGCCGCGCGATCGAGTCGAGCTTCGATCGCTTCCACGACTTCGAGCGGACGATGCAGCTCAACTACTTCGGCAGCCTGCGCATCACGATGGGCTTGCTGCCGGGCATGTTGGCGAAGAAAAAAGGCCACATCGTCAACATCAGCTCGATCAGCGTGCTCGTGAACGCGCCGCGCTTCTCGGCGTACGTCGCGAGCAAGGCGGCGCTCGATGCGTGGACACGCTGCGCGTCGAGCGAATTCGCCGACGTCGGCGTGACCTTCACCACCGTGAACATGCCGCTGGTGCGCACGCCGATGACGGCGCCGACGAAGATCTACGACAGCATGCCGCTGCTGCAACCCGAAGAGGCGGCCGACATGATCGTGC
>JANOLA010000831.1:0-14973 GCA_031419535.1 Burkholderiales bacterium
TCGCCCAGGCGGCAGACGGTGCCTTGCTGTGGGTGTACCGGGCCCGCCTGCCGCTCTCGGCACAGGCGCCGGGCTGGTTCTTGCAAGGGCGGTTCGCCTGAGCCGAACTGAGTCCGCGGTGCGTTAGCATCCCGCCACCACGGCGACAGCACCCCGGAGACAACCCATGAAATCAACTACGCGCTCGTTATTTGCGATTGTCCTGGCACTGCTCGCGCAAGCGGCCGCGGCCCAGGAGGTTTCGCTCAAGTTCCACCACATCTGGCCGCCGCAGGCGATGGCGCCGGTGCAGGTCATCACGCCGTGGTGCGACAAGGTCGCGGCCGAATCGAACAACCGCATCAAGTGCCAGTTGCTGCCGGCGATGTCGGGCGGAGGCACGCCGCCGCAGCTCGTGGACCGCGTCAAAGACGGCGTCGATGACTTGACGATCACGCTGCCGGGCTACACGGCGGGGCGCTTCCCGGCGATGGAGGTGTTCGAGCTGCCCTTCATGACGAACTCGGCCGAGGCCGGCGCGGCTGCTGCGTGGGAGTACCTGCAAAAGTACGCGCTGAAGGAATTTCCCGGAACGAAGATCCTCGCGACCTGGGTCCACGACGAGGGTTACGTGCACACGCGCGACAAGCCCGTCAAGTCGCTCGACGATTTCAAAGGCATGAAGCTGCGCGCGCCGACGCGCCAGACCAACAAGCTGCTCGCCAAACTTGGCGCGTCGCCGGTGGGCATGCCGGTGCCGAGCGTTGCCGACGCGGTGAGCAAGGGAACGATCGACGGCTTCGTGCTGCCCTGGGAAGTGATTCCGGCGTTCAAGCTGCACGAAATGGTGAAGTACCACACCGAGACCGACCCGTCACGCCCAGCGATGTACAGCGCGGGCTTCGTGTTTGCGATGAACCAGACCAAGTACGACAGTCTGCCGCTCGATTTGAAGGCCGTGATCGACAAGAACAGCGGCGCCGCACTGTCCCGGCAGATCGGCAAGATCTGGGACGCGAGCCAGGCGGTCGGCCGCAAGGCCGCCGTCGACCGAGGCAATTCGTTCATTCAACTGTCCGCGGCAGAAACCGACAACTGGATGAAAGCGTCGGCGCCGCTGTACGAGGAATGGGTCGCCGACATGGACAAGCGCGGCCTGCCGGGCAAACAGATGCTGGACGACGCACGCGCACTTCTCGTCAAGCACAAGAAGTGATTCGCTGGGACGCGGCGTCGCTGTCGCACACCCGCAGCGGGCGCTGAATGCCTGAGAAACCGTCGCCGGGCCGCCCCAAGACGGTTGCTTGTCCCCGTGGCCCTGGAGGGGCCACTGCGTGGCCCTTGGGGCGGGCGCGAAGCGACCGGGGGCGAACTTTGCTGCGTCGCCTGGCGACGCTGTTCGCGTTGCTCGGCTGTCTGGTCGCCTCGCTCACTGCGGCGATGACGGTCGCCAGCATCGCCGGCCGTTCGCTGATGGCCAAGCCGATCCCGGGCGACATCGAGCTGACGCAGTTCGGCATCGCCTTGGCGATCGCCTTGTCGCTGCCCTGGTGCCAGCTGCGCGGCGGCAACATCATCGTCGACTTCTTCACCCAGCAGCTGCGCTCTCGGCAACGCCAGTTCCTCGATGGCGTGGGTACGCTGCTGCTCGCGCTGATGACGGGCGTGCTGGCCTGGCGAACGGCTGCGGGCGCGGTGTCGGTGTACCAGGCCTCCGAGACGACGATGATCCTGGGCCTGCCGATGGGCCACACCTACGCCGTTCTTGCGCCCGGCCTGGCGTTGACAGCGTTGATCGCGCTGGTGCAGACGCTGCGGCATTGGCACGGGCAAGCCGCAACGGACACGGCCCCATGAGCACCCCATGAACGGCGGCGCGATCGGCGCACTGATGTTCGGTGCGATGCTGCTGCTGATGGGCCTGCGTGTGCCCATCGCCGCGGCGATGTTCGTTCCCGGCGCGCTGGGCTACTGGGCGATGAGCAGCGACCCGGCGCTGCTGAACTTACTGAACCTGTTGAAGGGCTCGGCGGTCGCGCGCCTCACGGTCTATGACCTGAGCGTGATTCCGCTGTTTCTGCTGATGGGCCAGTTCGCCACGCAAGGGGGGCTGAGCCGCGCGCTGTTCCGCGCGGCGGCGGCCTTCGTCGGCCACATTCGCGGCGGCCTGGCAATGGCGGCGATCCTCAGCGCGGCGGCGTTCGGTGCGGTCTGCGGCTCGTCGGTCGCGACCGCGGCAACGATCACGCAGGTGGCGTATCCCGAGATGAAGGCACATGGCTACCACGGGCGCCTGTCCACCGCGACGCTGGCCACCGGCGGCACCCTGGGCATCCTGATCCCGCCTTCGGTGCCACTCGTCGTCTACGCGATCCTGACGGAACAGAACATCGCCAAGCTGTTTGCCGCGGCGCTGGTGCCGGGGCTGATCGCCACCGCCGGCTACCTGATCGTGATCGCGCTGTACTGCGCGGTCCGCCCGGACCTCGCCAGGCCGAGCGAGCCACTGCCCTGGGCGCAGCGCTGGCATGCGCTGTGGGGCGTGTGGCCGATCGTGCTGATCTTCTTGATCGTGTTCGGTGGCATTTACGGCGGCGTCTTTTCGCCGACCGAGGGCGCGGCGGTCGGCGCGGTGGGCACCTTCGTCGTCGGCCTGGCGCAGCGTGAACTGAATCTGGCAGGCATGCGCCGCAGCTTCCTCGGCACCGCGGAAACCTCGGCGATGGTGTTCATGATCTTCCTCGGCGCCGACATGATGAACGCGGCGCTGGCCCAGACCCAAATGCCGGCGCGATTGTCGGAGTGGGTGGGCCACCTGCAAGTCGCGCCGCTGGCGATCGTCGCTTGTGTGCTGTTGTTTTACGTCGTGCTCGGCTGCGTGATGGACGAGCTGTCGATGCTGCTGTTGACGATTCCCGTGATCTTCCCGACCATCATGCAGCTCGACCTGTGGGGCCTTGCGCCGCAGCTCAAGGCGATCTGGTTCGGCATCCTGGTGCTGATGACGGTGGGCATCGGCCTGATCGCGCCGCCGGTGGGCCTGAATGTCTACGTCGTGAACTCGATCGCGCGCGACGTGCCGATGAGCGAGACGTACAAAGGCGTGTTCCCGTTCCTGGCGAGCGACGTGATCCGCGTGCTGGCGCTGCTGTTCTTCCCGTCGCTGAGCCTGGGCCTGGTGACGTTGCTGTTCAAGTAGCGCCGTGCTTGTCGGCTTCCGAAGTGAACGAGTCGGCGTAGAACTCTTCGGCCGGCAAGCCGCACAGCTTGACGAAATCGCGCTGGGCTGAATCCACCATCACCGGAACGCCGCAGGCGTAGACCCGATGCCCGCTCAAATCGGGCAGGTCTTGCATCACGGCCGGGTGCACGAACCCGCGGCGGCCAGCCCAGGCGTCTTCAGGCCTGGCTTCCGATAGCACCGGCACGTAGCGCAGATTCGGCAGGCGCCGCGCGGCCTGCTCGGCCCACTCGTGCAGGTACAGATCGGCGCGGCTGCGGCAACCCCAGTACAACACGGTGGGGCGGGTGATGCCTTTGAACTCGATGTGCTCGACGATCGCCTTGATCGGCGCAAAGCCGGTGCCTGAGGCCAACAGCACGATCGGCTTGTCGGAGTCTTCGCGCAGGAAGAAGCTGCCGAACGGCCCTTCGATGCGCAGGATGTCTTTTTCTTTCATCGCGCCGAACACATGGTCGGTGAACTTGCCGCCCGGCATGTGGCGCAGGTGCAGTTCGATCGCCGGTTTGTCGGCCTGGGTGTGCGGCGCGTTGGCCATCGAGTAGCTGCGCCGTGCGCCGTCGCGCAGGATGAACTCGATGTACTGGCCGGCGTGGTACTTCAGCGTGTCGTTCGCGGGCAGTTGCAGCGTGACGATAGCCACGTCGGCCGCGGGCTTGGCGATGCCGAGCACGCGGCACGGCATCTTGCGCACCGGGTACTCGCCCGCGCCGGGCACCATGCGTGCTTCGAGCACGACATCGGTGTGCGGTATCGCGCTGCAGGTCAGCATCCAGCCGGTGCGCTCTTCCTCGGCGCTCAAGGCCTTCAGCTGGTGCGTGCGGTGTTCGATCCTGCCCTCGAGCAGACGGCACTTGCACGAGCCACAGGCGCCGTCGCGGCAGCCGTAGGGCAGGCCGATACCTTGGCGGATCGCCGCGCCGAGCAGGGTCTCGTCGGCGTCGGTTTGAAAGGTCCGCCCGCTGGGCTGGACGGTGATCGTGAACGTCATCGGGGAAAGGGAAGTGATGAGACGGGTTCAGGGCAGAGGGTAAAGTGACGCGCGATTGTGCCCGCTGCGCCATGACCCTTGCCCACGCCCTTGCTCACGCCCTTGCCCCCGCCCTTGCCCACAAGCGCCCCGCTCGATTCAACGCGCCCGCACTGCTGATCGTGGGCTGCGGCGACATCGGCATGCGCGTCGCGGCGCTGCTGCGCGGGCGCTGGCGGCTGCTCGCCCTGACCTCCAATCCAGCGCGTGTGCCCGAGTTGCGCCGAGCCGGCATGCAGCCCATCGTCGGCGATCTCGACGATCCGGCGTCGCTGCGCCGGTTGGCCGGCCTGGCCGACGCGGTGCTGCACCTCGCGCCACCGCCCGCGGCGGGCCGCCACGACACGCGCACCCGCAACCTGCTCGCGGCGTTGGCGCGAAAGAGCAGCGTGCGGCGCATCGTGTACGCGAGCACGAGCGGCGTGTACGGCGATTGCGGCGGCGCGCTCATCGACGAAGCGCGCGGCGTCAACCCGCGCAGCGAGCGCGCGCAGCGGCGTGTCGACGCCGAGGCGCGGCTGCGCTGGTTCGGGCGTGCCCACCAAGTGCGGGTCAGCTTGCTGCGCATTCCCGGCATCTATGCGGCTGACCGGCCCGGTGGCCACCCGCGCGAACGCCTGCTGCGCGGCACCGCCGTGCTGCGCGCGCAGGACGACGTCTACACGAACCACATCCACGCCGACGATTTGGCGCGCATCTGCGTCGCGGCCTTGCAGCGCGGCCTGCCGCAGCGCGCGGTAAATGCGAGCGACGACACGGCGATGCAGATGGGTGACTACTTCGACCTCGCGGCCGACCTGTGCGGCCTGGCGCGCCCGCCGCGCATCACGCGCGCGACAGCCGAGACGACGCTCGGAGCGATGCAGCTGAGTTTCATGAGCGAATCGCGCCGGCTCGTGAACCGGCGGCTCAAGACCGAACTGCGGGTGCGTTTGCGCTATCCGACGGTGCAGCAGGGTTTGTTGGCGTGAGAGCGCCCCCAGGCCGACGACATACGTCGTCCGCCCCCCGAGGGGGATGAGGAAACTTCGGGCGGCCGTGCGTTTCCTCATGAGGCCCTCACCTCGGCCCTCTCCCACGGGCGGGAGAGGGAGCAAACTCCGCTCAGATGCCCTTGGGCTTGCTCAGCACCTGCGCGCGATCGACGCTGTGCACGGTGACCGTCTGCAACTGCCCACTGCGGCGGATTTCGAGCACCACGTCGCGCTGCGCGGCGTTGCGCCACAGCGTCTTGTACAAGGTCTCGAGCTGGCTCACCGAGGTGCCGTCGATGCTGACGATACGGTCGCCCGGCAGCAAACCTGCGTCTTCTGCCGGGCTGTCGCGGTTGACGCGGATCACGCGCACCGCACCTTCGTGTTCGACGCAGTTCACACCGAGCCACGCGCGCGAACTGCTGCGCGACGCACCTTCGCGGCGCAGTTCGGCGAGGATGGGCTTGAGCAGATCGATCGGCACGAACATGTTGCCCGGCATGCGCGGGTGCGCGTCGCCCAACGCGTTGGTGACGACGAGCGAGCCGATGCCGAGCAGCTCGCCATTCGCGTTGAACAGCCCCGCACCGCTGTGGTCGCTGCGCGCCGGCGCGGTGAACAGCGCACCGTCGATGTGGTATTCCCAGTACCCTGAAAATGCCCGGCGCGACACCATCTGCGCGAGGCTGCGTGCGCCGTCTTCACCGCCGCTGCTGATCATCAACGGCTCGCTGTCCGAGACGGCGGCCGACGCACCGAGCCGCGCCGCGCCCACCTTGACCGGCGCCAGCGCCTGCACCAGCCCGAAGCCGGACGCCAGGTCGTAGGCGACCACGCGTGCCGGCACGGTGCGCTCTCCCTCGATCACGAGGTCGACCTGTTCGGCTTCGAGGATCAGGTAGCCGATCGTCAGCACCAGGCCGTCGGCGTCGATCACGACGCCCGAGCCCTGGCGCTTGCGGCCCAGGGTTTCGGCGGAGCGCGCATCCTCGACCGCGACGCTGCGAACGCCCACGACCGCCGCGTTGGCTTCACGCAGCACACGAATGCGCTCCTGCATTTCGGCCGAGCCGGCTTCGGCCGGCGCGCTCGTTTGAGCCATGCTGCCCGCTGCCGCGCAGACGCTCAACACCAGCGCAGCCCCGGCCACGATGAAGCGGCGCCGCCGCCCGGGATTCAGCCCCACGCCCAGATTGCCCAGATTCGACAACGCACCCATACAGCCTCCGGCAGCGACAACGTCACGCATGCAAGCATGCGGCAAGTCAGCCGAATTGGAAAGACTGCGTGGCCCGATCGGCGCAGAAAATTTGAGGCCGGGCGGTCAAATGTTGGCTTCAGCGACGCCCGAAAGGCGGCTGGCCGCGCCAGTAGCGCAGCATCAGCACGCCGCCGAGCATGCCGCCGAGGTGCGCGAAATGCGCGACGCCGCCGCCCGGGTCCATCACGCCGAGCACCAGTTCGATCGCCCCGTAGGCGAACACCAGCACCTTCGCCTTCATCGGAATCGGCGGAATCAGCAGCATCACCGTGCGGTTCGGGAACATCATCCCGAACGCCAGCAGCAGGCCGAACAGCCCGCCGGAAGCGCCGACCGTTGGGTTGTGCGATCCGAGCAATGCACTGACCAGCAACTGCGTCGCCGCGGCGGCGAGCACGCTGGCAAGGTAGAAGTGCATGAAGCGCTTCGGCCCCCACACGCGCTCGAGCTCGGCCCCGAACATCCAGATGCCCAGCATGTTGAAGAACAAGTGACCAAAGCTGCCGTGCAGGAACGAGTACGACACCACCTGCCACGGCAAAAACCCGGTGCCCAGCGGCCACAGCGCGAACGCTTGCGTGAACCAAGCCCCAAGAAAAATGTCGATGCAAAACGCCGCCGTGTTGACGAGCAGCAACGCTTGGGTGATCGGGGGCAGGAGAGGCATGCGGGGCAGTCCGGTGAGGCGCAGGTGCGCAGTTTACGTGCAGCGATCGGCAACCGAGATCGGACGATCAGGGCAAGCCCGCCACCCACGGGAGCGACGCGAAGCGAGCGATGCGAAAGCGAGCGATGCGAAAGCACACGACGCAAAGCAAGCAATGCGAAGCGAGCGAGCGAATGGTGTGATTGGCGTCGCGAGCGGCTTGAGGTGCGTGGGAGGAGCGCAGCCGTACTACGGTACGGCGAGCACCGCAGCACGCAGATCAAGCCGCGCAGCAGCCAAGCGCACCAGTCGTGGTGCCGGAGGCCGGAATCGAACCGGCACGGTGTTTCCACCGGCAGATTTTGAGTCTGCTGCGTCTACCTATTTCGCCACTCCGGCCGCGGTGGCGCGCGTGGGCGCGCCTGCGAAGGGTGCGAATTATGGCATGCAGCCCAACGCTGAAATACGCGCCCTGCCACAATGCCGCACCGAGCCACAAGTGCCGAAAACATGAACCGCTACAACACCGTCGAAGACGTCATCGGCAACACCCCGCTGGTGCGCCTGGTGCGCGTTCCCGGCACGGATTTCGACGCACGCGGCAACGTGCTGCTCGGCAAGCTCGAGGGCAACAACCCGGCGGGCTCGGTGAAGGACAGGCCGGCGATCAGCATGATCCGCCGTGCCGAGGAGCGCGGCGACATCAAACGCGGTGACACCTTGATCGAAGCGACGTCGGGCAACACCGGCATCGCCCTGGCCATGGCCGCTGCGATTCGTGGCTACCGCATGCTGCTCATCATGCCCGAGGACCTGAGCGTCGAGCGCGCGCAGACGATGAAGGCGTTTGGTGCCGAACTGATCTTGACGCCGCGCTCCGGCGGCATGGAGTACGCGCGCGACCTGGCCGAACAGATGCACAAAGAAGGCAAGGGCGTCGTGCTCGACCAGTTCGCCAATGCCGACAACCCGCGCATTCACTACGAGACCACCGGCCCGGAGATCTGGCGTGACACGGCAGGCAGCATCACGCACTTCGTCAGCGCGATGGGAACGACCGGCACGATCACCGGCACTTCGCGCTTCCTGAAAGAGAAAAACCCGGCGGTACGCGTGATCGGCGCGCAGCCGCTCGAAGGCTCGCGAATCCCGGGGATCCGCAAGTGGCCTGAGGCCTACCTGCCCAAGATATACGACCCCACGTGGGTCGATGAGACGATCGGCGTGAGCCAACTCGACGCCGAAGAAATGGCGCGGCGCCTGGCGCGCGAAGAGGGGCTGTTTGCCGGCATCTCCGCTGCCGGCGCCTGCTGGGTCGCGCTGCAACTCGCGCAGACACTGCGCGAGGCGACGATCGTGTTTGTCGTCTGCGACCGCGGCGACCGCTACCTGTCCACCGGCGTGTTTCCCGCCTGAAGTGCGAACGCCCGACCCAAAGCCCGACAGGCTCCTAGAATCCACGCCTTCTACAGGTAAGCGACATGCAAGCGCAGAAAGAACTCGACACCCGCGGCCTCAACTGTCCTTTGCCGATCCTGAAGGCGAAGAAGGCGCTCGCCGAACTGACAAGTGGCCAGGTGTTGAAAGTGGTCGCAACCGACCCGGGTTCCGTGCGCGACTTTCAGGCCTTTGCGCGCCAGACGGGCAACGAGCTGCTCCAGCAATCGACGCAGGGCGACGAGTTCATTCACTTCCTGCGTCGCCGCTGATTTCCACGGACCCTGAAGCCCCCCGAAGCCCGCCGCCGCCGGGAATGACGCCCGCGCGGGCTCAAAGATTCAAGGTTCGCAGGTAGTCGCGAAAGCCTGGCCCGATCTGCGGATGCGCAAGCGCGAGTTCGACATTGGCCTGCAGAAAACCTTCCTTGCTGCCGCAGTCGTAGCGCTGTCCTTCGTAGCGGTAGGCAAAGACTTTCTCGCGGCGCAGCAGGCCGGCGATGCCATCGGTGAGTTGAATTTCCCCGCCCACGCCGCGCGGCTGGTTCGCGATTTCGTGGAACACGCCCGGCGTGAGGATGTAGCGCCCGGCCACGCCCAGGCGTGACGGTGCCACGTCGGGTGCGGGCTTTTCGACGATGCGGTTCACGTCGAGCAACTGGTCGCTGATCGGCGTGCCGGCGACGATGCCGTAGCGCCGCGTGTGCTCGGCCGGCACTTCCTGCACGGCGATGATCGAGACCCGCCACTCGTTGAACTGCTCGACCATCTGCGCCAGCACCGGCTTGGCGCCGACCATCAGGTCGTCGGCCAGCAACACGGCAAAGGGGTCGCTGCCGATCAGACGCTGCGCGCACATCACCGCATGGCCCAGGCCCAGCGCCTGCGCCTGGCGCACGTAGATGCACTCCATGTCGTCGGGCTTGACGCCGCGCACCACGTCGAGCAGCTCTTGCTTGCCGGACTTTTCGAGCGCGACTTCGAGTTCGAACGTCATGTCGAAATGGTCTTCGATCGGCCGCTTGTGGCGCCCGGTGACGAAAATCATCTCCCGCACCCCCGCGGCATAGGCCTCTTCGACGGCGTACTGGATCAGCGGCTTGTCCACGACAGGCAGCATTTCCTTCGGCTGCGCCTTGGTGGCCGGCAGGAACCGCGTCCCCAGGCCCGCCACGGGGAATATCGCTTTGGTCACTTTCATGATTTGTCGGTCCTCATTTGTCCTGCCGAAGGCGCGGCGGATTCTGGCACGGTCAGATTTCAATGCCGATGTGTTAAAACCTCGCCCCACATGGACCTGTTGATTGTTGAAGCCCTCGAAGACGAGTTGATGCAGTGGCTCGAGGCGCGCCACAGCGTGCGCTTCGCGCCCGAGTTGGCGCTGGACCCACGCGCCTTTCGCCAAGCCTTGTACGACGTGCGCGCCGCGGTGGTTCCGGCCAGCGTCGCGCTCGACGCGCAGGCGCTGCGCCACGCACCCGCGCTGCGCGCCGTGGGGCGGGTCAGCGCCGGGCCCGACAGCATCGACATGGATGCTTGCAGCCGCGCCGGCGTGGAAGTGGTGCGCAGCCGAACCGCGTGCGCGCAGGCAGAAGCCGAGTTCATGATCGGCGCGCTGCTGTCGCTGTTGCGCCGCGTGCCGGTGATGGGTGCGGACGGCAGCTTCGTCGGCCGCGAACTCGGTGCCGCGACGGTGGGCTTGCTCGGCATGGCGCCGGCCGCGCGCTCGATATCGCAGTTGCTCGCGGCGTTCGGTTCGCGCGTGCTCGGCTACGACCCGTCGCTTCACGCAAACGACCCGGTCTGGGAACGCTGGCGCGTCACGCCGGTGGGCTTGCACGAGCTGCTCGAGCAGAGCGACGCGGTGTGCGTGCAGCTCGCCTACTTCAGCCGCTACCACGGCCTGCTCGGCGAGCGCTTCCTGCAGTTCTGCAAGCCCGACCAGGTGATCGTCAGCATCGGCCACGCGGGCTTGTTCGATGAAGCGGCGTTGGCCGGCGCCTTGGCGAGCGGCCGCATCGCCGGGGCCTGGCTCGACAGCGTCGAACCCGGCATGCTCGACGAAGGCCGGCCGCTTTACGGCATGCAAAGCCTGCAGGTCACGCCGCGCTTGTCTGGCACGACACGCGAATCGCGTCTGCGCAGCTCATGGACGGTGGTCAAGCGCATCGACGAGTTGCTGGCGCAAGCGCCCCTGGCGCCCCGCGAATTCAGGTCGACGGGGGCAGGCGTGCCAATTGATCTTTCAGGCTCGCCAACGTTGCAGTGAAGCCGGCGAGCCGCTGCCGCTCCTGGCCCACCACGGCCGCCGGCGCGCGCGCGACGAAGCTCTGATTTTCCAGCTTCGCCGTCGCCTTGGTTTCTTCACCGGCGATGCGCGCAATTTCCTTGCTGAGCCGTTCGCGCTCTGCCGCCGGGTCGATCTCGACCTTCAATGCAAGCCGAACATCGCCCTGCGTGACGACAGGTGCATCGGCAGTCGCGCTGTTGAATTCGGCCAGGCTCGCGAAGCGGCGCACTTCAGAAAGCCTCACCAAGGTCTTCAGCAACTCACTGGCCTGCTCGACGAAAGTATCATCGCCGTGCGTGAGCAGCGGCACGCGCTCGCCCGGCGACAGTTTCATTTCACTGCGCAGCGTGCGGCATGAGCCGGCGAGCGCCTTGAACTTGGTGACCCAGGCATCGGCCTGCGCATCGACTTTTTCGAGCTGCGCTTTGGGGTAGGGCGCCGCGACGACGCCCAAGCTGTCGGCCGCGGGCTTGCGCCCAGCCACCGGCGCGACCACCTCCCAGAGTTCGGCCGTGATGAACGGCGTGAGCGGGTGCAGCAGGCGCAGCGTCGTCTCCAGCACCCGGATCAGTGTGCGGCGCGTGGCGCGCTGCTGCGCATCGTTGCCGATGCGCAATTGCACCTTCGCGATTTCGATGTACCAGTCGCAGTATTCGTCCCAGACGAAGCGATAGAGCACATTGGCCACGTTGTCGAGCCGGTATTCGGCGAAGCCCTGTTCGACGGCGGCTTCCACGCGCTGCAATTCGCCGGTGATCCAGCGGTCGACCGCCGAAAAACTGAGGTAACCATGCGCCGGGCCGCCGGGTGCGCACTCGGCCTTCGTGTGCTCCTTCAGGCCGCAGTCCTGGGTGGCGCTGTTCGTCAGCACGAAACTCGTCGCGTTCCAGAGCTTGTTGCAGAAATTGCGGTAACCCTCGCAGCGCTTCGTGTCGAAGTTGATGTTGCGCCCCAGGCTCGCGTAACTCGCCATCGTGAAGCGCAGCGCGTCGGCGCCGTAGGCCGGCATGCCTTCAGGAAATTCCTTTGTCACGCGTGCCGCCACCTTCGGTGCGGTGTCGGGGCGGCGCAGGCCGACGGTGGACTTGCGCACCAGGGTCTCGAGGTCGCAACCTTCAATCAGGTCCACCGGGTCGAGCACATTGCCCTCCGACTTGCTCATCTTCTTGCCTTCGCTGTCGCGCACCATGCCGTGGATGTAGACATGGGCAAACGGCACGCGGCCGGTGAAGTGGGTCGTCATCATGATCATGCGCGCGACCCAGAAGAAAATGATCTCGTAGCCGGTGACCAGCACGTTGGAGGGCAGGAACAAGTCCAGCTCTTTTGTCTTCGTGGGCCAGCCCAGCGATGAAAACGGCACCAGGGCCGACGAGTACCAGGTGTCGAGCACGTCTTCGTCGCGCCTGAGCTCGCCCCGGTAGCCAGCGGCCTGTGCCTGGGCGCACGCCTGTGCTTCATCTGGCGCGACAAAGATTTCGCCGCCGCTGCCGTACCACGCCGGTATCTGATGCCCCCACCACAACTGGCGCGAAATGCACCAGTCCTGAATGTTCTTCATCCACTGGTCGTAGGTGCTGACCCAGTTGCCCGGGACAAAACTCACCGCGCCGGAAGCGACCGCGTCGATCGCCTTGCCGGCGATGCTCTTGCCGTCGGGCCCGGGCTTGCTGACGGCGACGAACCACTGGTCGGTGAGCATCGGCTCGACGACTTCGCCGGTGCGCGCGCAGATCGGCACCATGTGCTTGTGCGGCACGGCTTTCTCGAGCAGGCCCTGCGCCTGCAGATCGCGCAGCACGGCTTTGCGCGCGGCGTAGCGGTCCAGGCCCTGATAAGGCTTGGGGCCGGCGTCGTTGATCTTCGCGTCCAGCGTGAAGATCGTGATCAAAGGGATGCCGTGGCGCATCGAGCAGGCGTAGTCGTTGAAGTCGTGCGCGCCGGTGATCTTCACGCAGCCCGAACCGAACTCGCGATCGACGAAGTCGTCCGCAATGATCGGAATGCGCCGGTCGCACAGTGGCAGATCCACGTACTTGCCCACCAGGTGCCGGTAGCGCTCGTCTTCGGGGTGCACGGCGAGCGCGCCGTCGGCCATCATGGTTTCGGGCCGCGTCGTCGCGATGTGCATGCCGGGCTTGCCGTCGATCGCGCCGTCCGAGAACGGGTAGAGGATGTGCCACATGTGGCCATCGCGCTCCTCGTTCTCCACTTCCAGGTCCGACACCGCGGTCTTCAGCACCGGGTCCCAGTTGACGAGGCGCTTTCCCCGGTAAATCAGGCCTTGCTGGTAGAGCTCGACGAAGGTCTGCGTCACCACGCCCGAGAGCTTCGGGTCCATCGTGAAGTACTCGTGCGACCAGTCCACACTCGCGCCCATGCGCCGCATCTGCTGCGTGATCGTCGAGCCCGACTGCTCTTTCCACTCCCACACCTTGTCGTTGAACTTGGCGCGGCCGAGGTCGTGGCGCGAAATCTTCTGCTGCTCGAGCTGGCGCTCGACGACGATCTGCGTGGCAATGCCCGCGTGGTCCGTGCCCGGCACCCACAGCGTGTTCAGGCCCTTCATGCGGTGGTACCGCGTCAGCGAGTCCATGATCGTCTGGTTGAACGCATGGCCCATGTGCAGCGTGCCGGTCACGTTGGGCGGCGGCAATTGAATCGAGAACGACGCCTTGCCGGCGTCCAGCGACGCCGCGAACGCGCCGCTGCGCTCCCAGTGCTGGACCCAGCGCGCCTCGATGGCGGCGGGTTCGAAAGTCTTGGCGAGTTCGGTCATGAATCTGGTCACATCAACAGGTGTTCGCCAGCGTTGTCGCCACCCAGGATCACGTAGTTCACCTTGCGAATATCGGCGAGCTTGGTGCCGCCGCTGTAGCTGATCGAGCTCTGCACGTCTTCGCGCATTTCGCGCAGCGTGTCGGCGAGCTTGCCCTTGATCGGCTCCAGGATGCGCTTGCCCTCGACGTGTTTGTACTCGCCCTTGTTGAAGTCGCTCGCCGAACCGTAGTACTCCTTGAAGAGTTTGCCGTCCACTTCCACGGTGCGACCCGGCGATTCTTCATGGCCCGCGAACAGCGAGCCGATCATCACCATCGCCGCGCCGAAGCGAACGCTCTTCGCGATGTCGCCATGGTCGCGAATGCCGCCGTCGGCAATGATGGGTTTGGTCGCGACACGCGCACACCACTTCAACGCCGAGAGCTGCCAGCCGCCCGTGCCGAAACCCGTCTTGAGCTTGGTGATGCACACCTTGCCTGGGCCGACGCCGACCTTCGTCGCGTCCGCGCCCCAGTTTTCCAGGTCGATCACGGCTTCGGGCGTGGCCACGTTGCCGGCGATCACGAACGCGGCGGGCAGCTTCTTCTTGATGTGGTCGATCATCTTGTGCACGCTGTCGGCGTGGCCATGCGCGATGTCGATCGTGATGTAGTCGGCGCCCACGCCATCGGCCGCGAGTTGGTCGATCACGGCGTAGTCTGGCCCCTTGACGCCGGCGCTGAGCGACACGAACAGGCCCTTGTCGCGCATCTGCCTGGCGTAGGCAACCGCGTCGACGTCGAAGCGGTGCATCACGTAGAAGAAGCCGTTCGCAGCGAGCCACTGCGTGATCGGCTCGTCGACCACCGTTTTCATGTTGGCCGGGACCACAGGCAGGTTGAAGCGGCGCGGGCCGAATTCGACGCTCGGGTCGCACTGGGCGCGGCTGTCCACGCGGCATTTGCGCGGCAGCAGCAGCACGTTGTCGTAGTCGAATATTTCCATCGTCGGGGCAGGTTGTTGCGGGCGAAGAATAGAGCATGCGCGCCGGGCGCGCTCAAGCAGCGCTGGCAGCAGGCGCGTTCGGCGCGCCCAGCCGGATCGGCGGCGGGCGCGTTCGGCGAGATCAGCGCTGCGTTTTGTCCTGAGCGTTCTGCGCTTCGATGCGCTCGCGCGCGGCGCGCCAATCGGCGTCGCTCCAGTTTCGCAGCTCGTAGAAGTTGCCGCCGGTGGCCAGGGCATGCGCTCCGTCCATGAAGATGCTCTGCCCGGTCAGCCAGTCGCACTGTCCGGGGGCCATGAGGAAGGCGGCCAGGTTCTGCAGCTCGCTCATCCGCCCCGGCCGCGCCATCGGGT
>JANOLA010000832.1:0-2396 GCA_031419535.1 Burkholderiales bacterium
CCCGCACCGGGACGCCGGCCTCGGTGATCGCCGCCGCCGTGCCGCGGGTGGCGACCAGCTGGAAGCCGAGCGCGTGCAGCTCTTTCGCCACCGCGGCGGCACGAGGCTTGTCGCCGTTCTTCACGGTGATGCAGACCGTTCCCTTGGTCGGCAGGCGCGAGCCCGCGCCGAGCTGGCTCTTCAGCATCGCCTCGCCGAAGGTTCGCCCTGTCCCCATCACTTCACCGGTCGAGCGCATTTCAGGTCCGAGAATCGGGTCGGTGCCGGGGAACTTGTTGAACGGAAACACCGCCTCCTTGACCGAGAAGTACGGCGGAATCACTTCCATCGGCGGTCTGCCGTTCGACTGGCGCTGCGCCGAGAGCCTTTGGCCGACCATGCAACGCGCGGCGATCTTGGCCAAGGGCTGCCCGGTCGCCTTCGAGACGAAGGGCACGGTGCGCGACGCCCGCGGGTTCACTTCGAGAACGTAGACGGTCGCTGAAGGCCCCTCGCCCTGAATCGCGAACTGCACGTTCATCAGCCCCACGACGTTCAACGCGCGCGCCATCGCAATCGTCTGGCGCCGCATTTCGTCTTGCAGGCTCTTCGACAAGGAATAGGGCGGCAGCGAGCAGGCGGAGTCACCCGAGTGGATACCGGCCTGCTCCACGTGTTCCATGATGCCGCCGATGACCACCTCGTGGCCGTCGCCGATGCAGTCGACGTCGACCTCGATCGCGTCGTCGAGAAACCGATCGAGCAGCACCGGCGACTTCTCCGAGACCTTGACGGCTTCACGCATGTAGCGCTCGAGGTCCTTGTCGCCATGCACGATTTCCATGGCACGCCCGCCGAGCACATAGCTAGGCCGAACCACGAGCGGATAGCCGATTTCCTGAGCCAGCACCAAGGCCTGCTCCTGAGTGCGCGCGGTGCGGTTCGGCGGCTGTTTCAGCTCGAGCCGATGAAGCAATTTCTGGAACCGCTCGCGGTCTTCGGCGATGTCGATGCTGTCGGGCGACGTTCCGATGATCGGCACACCGGCGCGTTCGAGCTCCAGCGCGAGCTTGAGCGGCGTCTGCCCGCCATACTGGACGATCACTCCGAAGGGGCGCTCCTTGTCGACGATCTCGAGCACGTCTTCGAGCGTCACCGGCTCGAAATACAGGCGGTCCGAGGTGTCGTAGTCGGTCGACACGGTTTCGGGATTGCAGTTGACCATGATCGTCTCATAGCCGTCTTCGCGCATCGCCAGTGCCGCGTGCACGCAGCAATAGTCGAACTCGTGGCCCTGGCCGATGCGGTTCGGCCCGCCCCCCAGCACCATGATCTTCTTGCGCGACGTCGGGTTCGCCTCGCACTCTTCGTCGTACGTCGAGTACATGTACGCCGTCTGGGTCGCGAATTCTGCGGCGCAGGTGTCCACGCGCTTGTAGACCGGGCGCACACCCAGTGCCTGGCGACGCGCCCTCACCTGGTGTTCGTCGCTGGCCAGCAGCTTGGCCAGGCGCCTGTCGGAGAAGCCCTTTTGCTTGACGTGGCGCCACTCCGGCGCGCTCAAACTCTCGCAGCTGCGGCCCTGCATCGCCGCCTCGGTCTGCACCAGTTGCTCGATCTGCGCCAGGAACCACGGGTCGATCGCCGTTTCTTCGAACACCTCGGTCAGGCCCATGCCGATCCGGAACGCGTCGGCAACGAAGAGAATTCGTTCGGGCCCGGCCTCGCCGATTTCCTGAACGATTTCTTCGCGGTCGTTGCTCTGTTCGGTCAGTCCGTCGATGCCGGTTTCCAGGCCGCGCAGCGCTTTCTGGAAGCTCTCTTGAAACGTGCGGCCAATGGCCATCACTTCGCCCACCGACTTCATCTGCGTTGTCAAACGCGAATCGGCCGCGGGAAACTTCTCGAACGCAAAACGCGGGATCTTCGTCACCACGTAATCGATGCTCGGCTCGAAGCTCGCCGGCGTGGCCCCACCCGTGATGTCGTTCTTCAACTCGTCGAGCGTGTAGCCCACGGCGAGCTTGGCGGCCACCTTGGCGATCGGAAACCCGGTCGCCTTGGACGCGAGCGCGGAAGAGCGCGAAACGCGCGGGTTCATCTCGATCACGACCATGCGCCCGTCGCGTGGGTTGATCGAGAACTGGACGTTCGAGCCACCCGTGTCAACGCCGATCTCGCGAAGGATCGCGATCGACGCGTTGCGCATCAGCTGGTATTCCTTGTCCGTCAAGGTCTGCGCCGGCGCTACGGTGATCGAGTCTCCGGTGTGGATCCCCATCGGGTCCAGGTTTTCGATGGAGCACACGATGATGCAGTTGTCGGCGCTGTCGCGCACGACCTCCATCTCGAACTCTTTCCACCCGATCAGCGACTCTTCGATCAACAACTCGTGCGTGGGCGACAGGTCCAGGCCG
>JANOLA010000833.1:0-2525 GCA_031419535.1 Burkholderiales bacterium
CGTCCCTCCGGGGCCCACGTGAAGGGCACCAATTCGCGGGCGAGCGGGCCGGTGTCGTACATGCGCGTCTTCGACCGCTCCTGCGAGACGGTGGAGTCCGCGGGGGCGCGCCGCGGGGCGCAGATGGGCGTGCTGCGCTGCGACCACCCGGACATCGAAATCTTCATCCACGCCAAGGACGCCGGCGACCTCACCAACTTCAACATTTCGGTCGGCGTCACGGACGCGTTCATGCAGGCGGTGGAAGCCGGCGGCGACGTGGAGCTCGTGCACAAGGCCGAGCCTTCCGCCGAAGTGTTGGCCGCGGGAGCCTTCCAGCGCGGCGACGGGTTGTGGGTCTATCGCAAGGTGGCGGCCCGTGGGTGTATCGCAAGCGGCGCGCGCGCGACCTGTGGGATCAGATCATGCGCTCGACCTACGACCACGCCGAGCCCGGTGTGCTGTTCCTCGACGCGATCAACCGCGACAACAACCTGGCGTATTGCGAAAGCATCGCGGCTTCAAATCCTTGCGGCGAGCAACCGCTGCCGTCCTACGGCTGCTGCTGCCTCGGCTCGATCGATCTGACGCGCTTCGTGATCGACCCGTTCGAGCCGAACGCAGGTTTCGACGACACCGGCTTCGCGGCGCTCGCCAAGGTGGCGACGCGCATGCTCGACAACGTGCTCGACGTGACGGTCTGGCCGCTGCCGCAGCAGCACGAAGAGGCGCGCAACAAGCGCCGCATCGGGCTGGGCTTCACGGGCCTGGGCGACGCGCTCGTGATGCTCGGCTTGCGCTACGACACGCGAGAGGCGTTCAGCCGCGCCGCGCGCATCGCCGAGCTGATGCGCGACGCGGCGTACGAAGCGTCGATCGAGCTCGCGCGCGAGCGCGGCGCCTTCCCGCTGTTCAACGCCGACCTGTACCTGAGCGGCAGCACCTTCGCATCGCGCCTGCCGCAGAGCTTGCGCGAACGCATCCGCGCGCAGGGCCTGCGCAACTCGCACCTGCTGTCGATCGCGCCCACCGGAACCATCAGCCTGGCGTTCGCCGACAACGCGAGCAACGGCATCGAGCCCGCGTTCAGTTGGAGCTACACGCGCAAGAAGCGCCGTGCCGACGGCAGCCTGGAAGAGTTTGCCGTCGAAGACCATGCGTGGCGGCTGTTTCGGCATTTGCGCGGCGCCGATGCGCCGTTGCCGCCGGCGTTCGTCAGCGCGCTCGAGTTGAGTGCCAGCGCGCACGCGGCGATGGTGGCGGCCGTCGCGCCGTTCATCGACACCGCCATTTCCAAGACCGTCAACGTTCCGGCCGACTACCCCTACGCCGAGTTTCAAGACCTCTACATGCAGGCCTGGCAGTCCGGCTTGAAGGGCTTGGCGACCTACCGGCCGAACGCCGTGATGGGCGCGGTGCTGAGCCCCACGCCGCTCGGCTCGGAGACAGCCGCGCCGTTGCAGATCGCCGACGTTCCCGCCGCGCATGAACCGGGCGCGAACCTGCGGCTGCGCCTGGACCGATCGAGCGCGCCGGTGCTCGCGTCGCTGCGTTGGCCCGGCCGCCCCGAATTGCCTGGCGGCAACCCGGCGTGGACCTTCATGGTGAACCATCCGTTCGGCGACTTTGCGTTGTTCGTCGGCGAACTGAGCAACGAGGAGGGCGGCGCGCCGCAAGCCTTCGAAGTCTGGGTGAACGGCGCCGAGCAGCCGCGCGCTTTGGGCGCGCTCGCGAAGACGCTGTCGATGGACTTGCGCGCGAACGACGCCGCCTGGTTGCAGCTCAAGCTCGCCGCCCTGGCCACGGTGGCCGAAGAGCGCTCCTTCGACATGCCGTTCCCGCCGAGCGGCGAGCGGCGCCTGTTCCCGGGCGTGGTGGCGGCCACCGCCGCCTTGGTGCGCTGGCGCTGTGAACAGCTCGGCACGCTGCCGGCACGCAAGGGCGCGGCCACACCCGTGCTCGATTCCATGTTCAGCGTGGAAGAACCGCTCACCGGCACCTCGGGCACGCTGGCCTGGGCGGTCGACATCCAGAACCCGGCCAGCAGCGACGCCTTCACGCTGACGCTGAAGGAAGTGAGCCTGGCCGGGCCGGACGGCAGCGTCGCCACCAGGCCCTGCGCGGTGGCGTTCTCAGGCAACTACCCGCGCGCGCTCGACGGGCTGGCGCGGCTGTTGTCGCTCGACATGCGTGTCATCGACCCGGCGTGGATCGGCATGAAGCTGCGCAAACTCCTCAACTACGCCGAGCCGCTGGGCCACTTCATGGCCTTCGTCCCGGGGCTGCCGCACAGCCAGCGGCGCCAACAGGTGTGGCCGTCGACCGTGGCGTATGTGGCGCGGCTCATCATCCATCGCTACGCGATGCTCGGCGTTCTGAACGAAGAAGGGCTGCCCCTGCGCGAGATGGGCGTGCTCGAATCGCCGCACGCGGCGTCGGGGGCGCCGTCAAGTGCGAAGACCCAGCTGCTCGCCGGCAAACCCTGCCCCGAATGCGGCAACCCGACGCTGATCCACCGCGACGGCTGCGATTTCTGCACCGCGTGC
>JANOLA010000834.1:0-2656 GCA_031419535.1 Burkholderiales bacterium
GTAGCCGAGCATGAACATGTTGGTAACGATCGAATCGCCGACGAGCAGCGCGGCGAGCCGGGTCGCGTTGACCTCCTCGGGAGCATCCAGCGAGTCGCGCAGCAACGCCAGGGTTGCCTCACGCGGGAACGCATGCTCGGGGTGGCGCACGAAATCGCCTGTGATCGCCTCATTGGTATTGATCAGCGCACGCGACTGCCCGCGGCGCAGGCGCTGCAAACTGTCGGGGCCGGCCGCCACCAGCAGGTCGCAGCCCAGCAGCAGGTCGGCGCGAACGATGCGTGGCGAATGCAGCGCCTCGGGGCTGGCCGCGATGCGCACATGCGTGAGCACCGCACCGGCCTTTTGCGACAGACCGGTCTGGTCGAGCACGGTGACGCTTTTGCCCTCCAGGTGCGCGGCCATGCCAAGCAGCGCGCCGAGCGTCACGACGCCGGTTCCGCCAACGCCGGCGATGAGCACCGAATACGGCTCGCCGAGCGCCGGCAGTTGCGGCTCGGGAAGCGTGTCCATGGCAACGTCGAGCGGCAATTCTTTGCCCCCTCTCCTCTTTGGGGAGAAGGTTGGGGTGAGGGTTCGCGCCGGCGGCCTTGCATGAAACGCCCTCACCCCCGCCCTCTCCCAAAGGGAGAGCAACTGTCGCCGGGCCGCCCCAAGACAGTTGCTCGCCCCCTCGGGGGGCGGGCGCGAAGCGACCGGGGGCGAACATACAAGGGAGTGAATCCGAGGAACTTGCTCAATAGTAACCAGCGCCGGGCAGCAACCCTCCAGGCAACTCATGTCTTGGTTGCAGGTGAACGGGTCGATCGCGCGCTTTTGGCCGAATTCGGTGGCCACCGGCACCACAGACAGGCAATTCGACTGCACGCTGCAGTCGCCGCATCCCTCGCACACCGCCTGATTGATGAAGACGTGGCGCGTCGGCGCGGGCAGCGCGCCGCGCCTGCGGCGCCGCCGCGCTTCGGTGGCACAGGTCTGGTCGTAGACCAGCACGGTCACGCCGCTGACGCCGCGCAATTCGCGCTGCACCGCGTCGAGCCGATCACGTGGCAGCACCTGAACGCCCGGCGCAAATGCCGCGTGTTTGGGGTACTTGGCGACATCGTCAGCGAGCACCACGATGCGCTTGACGCCTTCGGCGTCGATCTGGCGCGTCAGTTGCGGCACGCTGAGCGGCCCATCGACCGGCTGGCCACCGGTCATCGCCACCGCGTCGTTGTAGAGGATCTTGTAGGTGATGTTGACGTTCGCCGCGACCGCGGCGCGGATCGCGAGCAGCCCGGAATGGAAGTAGGTGCCGTCGCCCATGTTCGCGAACACATGGCGCGTGCCCGCATGCTCGGCCATGCCGATCCAGGTGGCGCCTTCGCCGCCCATCTGGCTGATCGTCAGCGTGCGCCGCTCCATGCTCACCGCCATCAGGTGGCAGCCGACTCCGCCGAAAGCGCATGAGCCCTCGGGCACCAGCGTCGAGCGGTTGTGCGGGCAGCCCGAGCAGAAGTAGGGTGTGCGCTGCAGGGGCGCACGCGGCGGCGCGGCAGCGCTGCCGCCTGGAACATTCGGCGGCGCCGCAGCGCAGCCGCCTGAAACATTCGGCAGCGCGGTAGCGCGGCCGGCCAGCGCTTCGGCACGCGCGACCCAGTTCCCTTCGGGCTGGAATCGCGCCAGCCGTGAAGCCAGCGCGCGCGCGACGATCAGCGGCGTCAGCTCGCCGGTGGGCGGCAGCAGCCACTGGCCGTGCGGTGCGGGCCATTCGCCGGCCTCGTCGAACTTGCCGACGATCCGCGGGCGCACGTCGTCGCGCCAGTTGTAGAGCATCTCCTTGAGCTGGTACTCGATGATCTGGCGCTTCTCCTCGATCACGAGGATTTCCTCCAGACCCGTCGCGAAACGGCGCGCGCCATCGGCCTCGAGCGGCCAAGGCATGCCGACCTTGTAAACGCGCAGGCCGAGCGCTTGTGCTGCCGCTTCGTCGATGCCCAGTTCATGCAGCGCCTGGCGCAAGTCCAGCCAGGCCTTGCCGCAGGCGACCAGGCCGAGGCGCGGGTGTGGGTGCGGGTGAGATTGCGGGCTGTTCCACAGCAGCCGGTCCAGCCCGTTGGCGCGCGCATACGCGGCCGCCGCGTAGACCTTGGTCGCCTGCATGCGGTGTTCCTGCGCCGCCTGCGGGTCCGGCCAGCGGATGTGCACGCCCTCGAGGGGCAGCTCGAAGTCATCGGGGATCTTCACCTGCGCGCTGAGCGCGTCGACGTCGACCGTCGCCGAGCTCTCGACGACGTCGCCGCAGAGCTTGAGTGCGACCCAACAGCCCGTGTAGCGCGACATCGCCCAGCCGTGCAGGCCGAAGTCGAGGATGTCCTGCACACTGGCCGGCGCGAGCACCGGCATCGCGCAGGCCGAGAAGATGTGTTCGCTCTGGTGCGCCACCGCGGAGGAGCGCGCCGCATGGTCGTCGCCGGCCACGACCAGCACGCCGCCATGCGCGCTGGTTCCGGCATGGTTGGCTTGTTTGAACACGTCGCCGCAGCGGTCCACGCCCGGTCCCTTGCCGTACCACATGGCGAACACGCCATCGACGGTCGCGCCCGGGTACAGGTTGACCTGCTGCGAGCCCCAGATCGACGTCGCGGCCAGATCCTCGTTGAGCCCCGGGTGG
>JANOLA010000835.1:0-2996 GCA_031419535.1 Burkholderiales bacterium
CCGCCCAGGCGCGACTTGTTCGGCGTGCCGTCAAGCGCGATCAACACGGCATCGTTGCCGGGCTGGTCTGCCACGTCGCGCCCCCTCAGCGCGGCGGCGATCTCGCCGTTCACCGCGGCGCAGGCGCGCTGCACATCCAGCCCGCCGAAGGCGCTGCCGCCGTCGCGCAGGTCCATGGCCTCGGCGCTGCCGGTGGATGCGCCCGCCGGTGCGATGGCGCGGCCCGTGCTGCCGTCGGCCAGCGTGACTTCGGCCTCCACCGTGGGCCGGCCACGCGAGTCCCACACGCGGCGGGCGTGCACCTTGGCAATCTTCTGCGTCATCGCGGCAACTCCAACTCAATCATCCAGCGCTCGAGCACGGCGTTGAGGTCCGACACCGGCGCCGCGAGCAAAGCGAGCGCAGCGCGCCGCACCAGGTTCTTCTGCGCCTCGTCGACGATGTACTCCACCGGCGATTTGCCGTCCACCCGCGCCAGCAGCAACCCCGGCAGCAGCCGCGCCGCGCGCGCTTCCAGCACGGCGGCACCGGTCCAGTCGACGCCTTGCAGGTAGCTTTGCGCCAGCGCGCCGAAACAACCCGCCAGTGCAGCAGACGCGGCGGGCACCCAAAGGCATTTCAGGAGCATGTGGTTCAGCACGAAGGCGAGGTCGAACGCCGGGTCGCCGTACCAGGCGCATTCGGCGTCGAGAAAAATCGGCCCCTCGGGCCCGAGCATGATGTTCTTCGGGCTCACGTCGCCGTGCACCAGCGCCTCGCGCGTTTGCGCGGTGGTGCGCACCAGCTCGTGCAGCGCCGCCGCGGCGCCCGGGTGGCGCAGCGCGGTCGCCTCGAGGTAGGGCGCGAGGCGGATCGCGTGAAAGATCTCATCGGTGCGAAAGCGCTGCGCGATCTCGGGCCGGCCCGCCGTGGCGGAGTGGATCCGCACCAGCCGCGCGCCCACCGCCGCGGCCTGCGCCGGGTCGGCCCGGCCTTCGCGCAGCTCGGTCTTCCACAGGCGGTGCCGGGCGGGGTCGAGAAAGTCCATGATGAACAAACCCGCTTGTACGTCGTGGCCGCGCAGGCGCGGCACGGCCTTGGCGTTCACCGACGCGGCGACTTCGATCCACGCGACTTCAAACGCATTGCGCGAGACCGGCGCTTCCCACAGCGCGGCCACACGCAGCTGAGGCAGCGCGCGCTTCACGCACACCGCGCCGGCGCCTAGGTCAACGCGCCAGATGTCGGACGAAACACCGCCGGCGAGCGCCTCGCCGCTGGGCACCTCGCCGGGTTGAATCAAGCCGGCGCGATCGAGCGCGGCCATCACTTCGGAGGGCAAGGCAGGAGGGTGCGTGTTCATGCGGGCAGGTCGCGCATGCGCGGGAGCGCGGGGGCGCGGGCATTTGGCCGGCGCGCGAAGTTAAAGCAGGGATTGTGCGGCTGCGGGCCCCGGCTCCGGTCAGGGCTTGCCTGCGGCCGCGGATGGCCCGGCGCTGGTGGCGGTCAGGCCCTGGTCAGGCCCGCCTGACGCGCAAGCTCAATGGCCGGATCAATGGCCGAACTCTGCCGACTCGTCCAGCATGTTCTCGTAGCACTCGCGCACCGAGGGCCCCAGCTTCGACAACCAGGCATCGGCCCACTCGGCCTGGCCAGGTACGCACAGCAGCGACGCCAGCCGGTCGGCGGTGCTCAGCAGATGGCCTGCTTTCGACGTCGCCGACAGCAGGCCGCGCCGCGCGACGTCGCTTGCCAGATCGGTCAGGGCGGGACTCAACTTCCAGTGCTTGGCGATGATTTCGAACAGCCGATCGCGGCGCAGGCCCAGCGCCCTCACGATCGCCGGGTTGAATGACCACGGCTCGGCGGACTCCACACCGTCGAGCGTGCGCAGCACCGCGGACCACACCGCGTCGTGCACCAGCCCGGCGAGGTAACCCTCGAACGGGTCGATGCCCTCGATGCGTGCGAGCGCCGCGCAGAGCTGCGCCTTGAACTCGGTGTGCGCCCACAGGCGCTTGGAACTGCGCGTCACCAGGGCACCGCCGCTCGCCTGAAACACGGGCTTGAGCAGGCTGCGCGCGATGGCGCTTTGCAGGCCGACGACGCCGATCGCGCGAATCGCCTGATGCAGCTCGACGACAGCGTCGCCGCGCCGGTAGTACGGGCTGTTCGCGGTGCGGACCACCTCGGCCACCAGCGTCACGTCGCGCGCCACGAACTGCGTGAGATCCTTCGACGACGCTGACGCGTCGCGCAGCCGCGCCATCAGTTGCGGCACCACCGCGGCGGCGCGCGGCAGCAGGCCGTAGTGCGAGCCGGGGTCGGTGGCAATGTGATCCAGGCGCTGCAAGGCGCGGCGCTCGCGGCCGCCGGGCTCGGTCTGGGGGTCGACGGGCATGTCGATCAGCCACGAGAACAGTGCGGACTCGATGTCCAGCGGCACGGCTGGTTCGGTGGGCTCGGCGCTCGCATCGGAGGCCTCGGGTGCGTCGCCTACGTCGGCTACGTTGGGTCCATCGGACTTCGCCTCGGGGTCGCTCGAATCGGGCTCGGACCCGTGCGAATCGCCTGCCTGCCGTTTCGCCCCGCCCTGCGCGTTGCGCTCGTTCCCCGCCTGCGTTTCCTGCCATTCGGTCGGCGCGTGCAACACCTGCTCGGCCTGCGTTTCCTGCCACACCGTGGGCACATGCGACGGCTCCAACGGCTCGTCGAGCACAGGCGGTGGCGCCAACGCCGGCTCAATGCGGACGTCGGCTCCCGCGGGCGCGGGACGCGAGTCCGAGAACAATCGACTGAGCAAGGCTTTCATGGCGGGCGTCTTCCGAGAGCGTCTGCCACGGTGTTCGGCGCAATCCATCAGGACTTGAGGGCCGCCGATAAGAACTGACCTGCGTCTGGGTGTGAAATCTGACAGAAAACCGCCCGCTGGGCGGGCGGTGGGGCCGATATCAGACTGTCTTCGGTTCAGTCGTCGTCGCGGTCGTCGTCATGAACGCGCGGTTTGCGCGGCTTCA
>JANOLA010000836.1:0-2094 GCA_031419535.1 Burkholderiales bacterium
CCACTTCCTCGACCAGCGCCTGAAACAAACCGGCCTCGTTGCTTTGCTGGTGCAGGCGCAGGTTGACGTCTGGCAACTGCTCGAACCGCTGATCGCTCGACGGGCGGGCCCGGGCACGGCGCTTGGCGTTTTCAGTGGTCATGGCATGCGCATCAACGACCCAGGGCGCTTGGGCGTGACTTGTTGTTGTTCGGCGTGGGCCGCATGAATCGATTCTGCCGCATCGGCTTGGGGCGGCTTGCGGCGTGCTCGCCATGGCCGTTGGCGCCCGAGGTGGCATAGCGCTGATCCAGCCGCAGATCCAGCCGTTGACGCGCATTGACTCTGTTGGTATCGTCACCAACATGAAGGCCAGCCTCATGGTGCGTGAACGGGTGCCTTTCGGGGAAGACTCGTTTGCAGACCTTGTTCTTTGGCAGTTGCCGCAAGCTCTACCCGGTTCGACACACGGCTACAAGTACTGTCTCGTCTACGTTCAGCGAGGGGAATGTGTGCTTCGGTACGACAACGAGGCCGGCAAAGGCGACCACAGACACGTGCGGACGAAGCAGAGCGCCTACCGCTTCGAGTCGCCGGAAAAACTCATCCAGGACTTTCTTCGTGATGTCAGGAGGATCAATCGTGAAAACCGTGGTTCTTGATGTTCGGCCCCCTGAGCAAGCCATGCAGGACTTTGTCGTTGCGTGGAAGACGGGCAAGCCCCAGCGCCATGCTCGCATCTCGTTCCCAACCCCTGAGCTGCTGTGGAAGGTACTGACGGCCAAGCGCTGGGAGTTGCTGAAGGCCCTGTGTAGTGCCGGCCCGGTCACGGTTCGCGAAGCGGCGCGCCGCGTCCAACGCGACGTCAAGGGCGTGCACGGTGACCTGACCGCGTTGCTGGCGGCAGGCGTTCTGGATCGGACGGAGTCCGGACAGGTCGAGTTTCCCTACGAAGCCATCAAGGTCGAGTTCTTGCTTCAGGCCGCTTGAGTTCGTCCGAGGCGTCTTGATGCGCCCTCAAATCTGCCCACGCGGCTTCACGCGCGGCAAGCTTTCCTCCAATGCGCGCTCAGTTCAGCTCAGGACACTCGAAGTTCCTCACGCAAGACCTTGCGCAATGCCGCGACGGTCAGCGGCTTCTCGTCGGATTTGACCTTCTTGGGACTCGCGACTGCCTTGCGAAGAATTGAATTGATCAGGGTTTTATACCCGATACCCTGCGCCTCGGCCTGGGTTCGAAACTGCTCGATCACGTCGTCATCCAACATGATCGTGATTCGGGTCTTGCCTGGGGACGGGGTCCCCGGAATCACGACCAGCACCCGACCGAGCGCGTCCATGCCAAGCGTGAATGCGGCGCAGCCGTTTAACTCTCTACGCGCTGCGCCACGCGCAGCAGACTCTCCACCAGCGCCTCCACCCGGATCGGCTTGGTCACGTAGTCATCCATGCCGGCGGCAAGGCAGGCCTCGCGGTCGCCTTGCATCGCATTCGCAGTCATCGCGACGATGCGCGGGCGGGCGTCGACGTTCCACTTCGCCGTGATTCGCCGCGAGGCTTCGAGCCCATCCATCTCGGGCATCTGCACGTCCATCAGCACCACGTCGTAGGTCTGGCGCTGCACGCATTCGATCGCTTCGACACCGTTGGCGGCCAGGTCGGCGCGGTAGCCCATTTGCTGCAACAGGCGCAGCGCGAGCTTCTGGTTCACGACGTTGTCTTCGGCGAGCAGGATGCGCAGCGGGTGGCGCCTGGCCATTTCGGCGTCCATGCGCGGCTTGGCGGCGGGCGCGGCGGCCTTGGGCGCGTCGCTCACGAGCAGCGTGACGAGGGTGTCGAAGAGCTGGCTCTGGCGCAGCGGTTTGGCGAGCGTGGCGGCAAAGAGATTGGCGTCGGTTTCCTTTCGGCCGAGCGAGGTGAACAGCACCAGGGGCAGTGTGTGGCCGGCTTCACGCATGCGCGCGGCAAGCATGGCACCGTCCATGCCGGGCATGTGCATGTCGATGATGGCCAAGTCAAAAACCTCACCCTGTGCACCGTCACCCCGGCGCACGCCGGGGGGCCCTGCGGGCAGCGGGCCGGGGATGCCCGCGTGGGCCGGGGTGAAGCCCCGGG
>JANOLA010000837.1:0-6422 GCA_031419535.1 Burkholderiales bacterium
GGCATGGCGCGCGGCTGGGTCGATGCCGCGTTGATGTGGGTGACCGACCTCTTCCTCAGCCTGCCGCAGCTGCCGCTGCTGCTGCTCCTGATCTTCCTCTTCCGCGACCCGCTGAAGAAGGCGTTTGGCCTGGAGCTGGGCATCTTCATCCTGATCGTCACCGTCATCGGCGGCTTTCGCTGGATGCCGGTGGCGCGCCTGGTGCGCGCGCAGTTCTTCTCCTTACGCGAGAAGGAGTTTGTCGAAGCGGCGCGCGCGCTCGGCGCCAGCACGACGCGCCAGGTGCTGCGGCACATTCTTCCGAACAGCCTGGGCCCGGTGATTGTGGCGGCGACGATCGACGTCGCCGCGGCGATCATCGCCGAGAGCACGCTGAGCTTCCTGGGTCTCGGCTTCCCGCCCGACATTCCCACCTGGGGCCGCATCCTCTACGACGGGCGCGACTACATGGACCTGGCGGTGCATTGGGCGCTGTTCCCGGGCATGGCGATCTTTCTCACCGTGCTGACGATCAACTTCATCGGCGACGGGCTGCGCGACGCGCTCGACCCGAGGCGCGTCTTGTAATGGCGCTTCTCGAGATTCAAGGGCTCAAGACCCACTTCAAGACCGACGACGGCTGGCTGCACGCGGTGGACGGTGTCGACCTCGCCATTGACCGTGGCGAGACGGTGTGCGTGGTCGGCGAGTCGGGCTGCGGCAAGAGCGTCACCGCGAAGACGGTGCTGAAGCTCATCGACATGCCGCCGGGAAAAATCGTCGCCGGCAAGGTGCTGTGGCAAGGGCGCGATCTGGTACCGCTCGGCCCGCGGGAGATGCAGAAGATCCGCGCGAAAGAAATCGCGATCATCTTCCAGGAGCCGATGACATCGCTGAACCCGGTGTACACGGTGGGCGAGCAGATCGCCGAGTCGCTGCGGCTGCACGAAGGCTTGTCGAAGAAAGCGGCGCTTGCGCGCGCGGTGCAGATGCTGGAGCGGGTGCGCATCCCCACGCCGCAGCGCCGCATCAACGACTACCCGCACCAGTTCTCGGGCGGCATGCGCCAGCGCGTGATGATCGCGATTGCGCTCGCGTGCAGCCCGAAACTGCTGATCGCCGACGAACCGACCACGGCGCTCGACGTGACGATCCAGGCGCAAATCCTCGACCTGCTCGCCGAGCTCAAAGCCGAACTCGGCATGGCAATCCTGTTGATCACGCACGCGATGGGCGTCGTGGCCGAGGTCGCGCAGCGCGTCGTCGTGATGTACGCCGGCCAGGTGGTCGAGGAGGCGTCGGCCGAAGAGCTGTTCGCGCACCCGCGCCACCCGTACACGCAAGGGCTGATCCGCTCGATTCCGCGCCTGGACATGGCAGCCACGCACAAGCAGCGACTGGAGGCGATTCCGGGAACGGTGCCCAAGTTGATCGCGCCGGGCGTTGGCTGCCGTTTCGCGCAGCGCTGCAAGCACGCCATGCCCGCGTGCAGCGCGGCGACACCGGCGCTGCGGAAAGTCGCGCCCGGCCACAAGGTCGCCTGCATCCTGGAGGCGGCGTCGGCATGAAGCCCCTGCTCGAAGTGAAGAACCTGGTGAAGCGCTTCCCGATCGCGGGCGGGTTGTTGCAGCGCGTGGTCGACCAGGTGCACGCGGTGGACGGTGTCAGCTTCGACATTCAGGCAGGTGAGACGCTCGGCGTCGTGGGTGAGTCGGGCTGCGGCAAGAGCACCACGGGCCGCTGCATCCTGCGCCTGATCGAGCCGACCTCGGGCGAGGTCTGGTTCGAGGGCCAGGACGTTACCGCGATGGGCAAGGACGAGCTGCGCGCGATGGCGCGGCACATGCAGATCGTCTTCCAGGACCCGTTCGCTTCGCTGAACCCGCGCATGACGGTGGGCGCGATCGTCGGCGAGGCGCTGACAATTCACAAGCTCGCGAAGACCGCGAAGGACTACGAGGCGCGCATCGTCGAGCTGTTGGAGACGGTGGGCCTGGCGGCGGACCACATGCGCCGCTACCCGCATGAATTTTCCGGCGGCCAGCGCCAGCGCATCGGCATCGCGCGCGCCCTCGCGGTGAGCCCGAAGCTGCTGATTTGCGACGAAGCCGTTTCCGCGCTCGACGTATCGATCCAGGCGCAGGTGATCAACCTGCTCGAAGACCTGCTGGCCAAGTTCAACCTGACCTACATGTTCATCGCGCACGACCTGTCGGTGGTGGAGCACATCAGCGACCGGGTCGCGGTGATGTACCTCGGGCGCATTGTCGAAATCGCGTCGGCACGCGACCTCTACACGCGTCCGCTGCATCCCTACACCGAAGCGCTGCTGTCGGCGGTGCCGATTCCCGACCCGCGGCTCAAGCGCAAGCGCATCATGTTGCAGGGCGATGTGCCGAGCCCGATCCACCCGCCCTCGGGTTGCCACTTCCATACGCGCTGCCCCATCGCGCAAAAGCCGCTGTGCAGTACGCAGGCTCCGGCGTTGAAGCAAAGCGGCGATGGCCAATGGGTGGCCTGCCACCTGCGCGGCTGAGCCTCGCGCCCACGGCGCGGCGCGGTTCACAAAGCCCGCGCCGGATCTCGCGGCGTGCCGAAAATGAAGTACCGAGTTCGTCACGCGATGAAGGCTTTGTAAGCATTCGCCAGCGAAACAGTTGACGCCGCGGCGTCACCACCGTGATGCATGCACGCCTCGCGGACGCGGGAATTGTTCCGCCTCGAGCCCGCCGATTCGGCGCCGGCGGGCTGACAGCAAGTCACTTACACCTCGGGCCTCCCGGTTGCATCGGTGGAGTTCGCGCAGCGTAGCGTCGCGGCCTTCAACAACAGATCCTTAGAGGGTGCCATGTGCCATGAAACGATGGATGGCTTCGATGGGGCTCTTCTGGAGTGCGCTGGCGCTGCTCGCGGGCTGCGGCGCGGGGGCCGAGAGTTCAGGCACACCGAATCCGAACCCGGCTCCAGCTCCCAATGCCAGCGGCGCCGCGCTGTTCGCACAGCATGGCTGCGCCGGCTGCCACGGCGCCAACGGCCTGGGCATGACGATCAGTTCGGGCACTTCGCCGGACAACCCGCCCACCGTGATCCCGGCCTTGACGGCGGCCGCGACGCTGGCTGAGCTGACGACGATCATCTCCACCAGCATGCCGCCGCAGACTCCCGGGGTCTGCTCCGGCACCTGTGCCACCCAGCTCGCGCAGTACGTCTACGACACCTTTACCGACAAGGCGCCTCCCGCGCCGACGGGCGCGTCGCTGTATGTGGAGCGCGGCTGCGCCGGCTGCCATGGCGCGAACGGCATGGGCCTGTCGGTCTTTCCAGCATTGACGGCGCCCCGAACCGTGGCGCAGCTCACGACGTCGATTGCCGGCACGATGCCGCCCACGGCCATCGGCAGTTGCGGTGGGCCCTGTTCCGAACTGCTCGCGCCTGGCGACGCGCAACGTGAACGACCGCGTTCGCGATTTCCGGGCACTCGTCGTCGCTCGTGACGCGCAGCGTCTCGGCGATCAACCCGCGCGCGATTTTGTTCACGCCACCGAACGGCAATCCGATCCCGGGGTTTGTCGCCATGGGTTTTGTGCGCGGCGATCAATTCGCGTCGGCGGCCAAACGCTGATCGCTGACTATGTCGCGGCCAAAGGCACGGAAGGCTACGCCGGTATTCCGGGTAACTTGATCAGTTCGTCGGACCCGGCGCTGCTCGAGGATCTCGTGCGCGACAACGGTTTCGGCAATCAGCCGAACCAGTTCAACAGCGGCAATATCGAGAACCAAGTGAATCAAACTACAGGCCAGCCGCAGAACAACAACGTTCCGGGGACGAGCGCCGCGTGGAACACGATCTTCAACCGCGCGGTGGCGGGTCAGGCAATTCCGGTGCCGTACCACGACATCAAGATCACCGAGGCGGCCACTCTCGCGACGATGACGCAGGCCTATACGAGCTTCCGCAATGGCGGTCCCGCCACCGCGCTGCCCGATCTGCGCGAGGTGTTCAAGACTTCGCGCTTGTTCGAGATTGCCGGTATCGCACCGAGACCAGGGCTGGACGGCGCCGGAATCGTGACCGAAATGTGCACGCAGTGCCACAAGTCGACGCTGGACCAGAACATCACCCGCGCGCGCTTCAACGTCAATCTGGCCGCGATGAGCAATGGCAGCGGAGGTGTACTCACCCCGGTGGAACGCGACGCCGAAATCGGCCTGGCCATCAGGCGCATGTTGATGCCAGCGATCGATGTGCGCAAGATGCCGCCGGAATCGATGAAGACGATGTCTCTCGCGGAAATCAACCTGGTCGCGAGCTATCTGTGTACGCAGGCGACAACCCGGAACTCGATACCGGAGTGCACGGGCAGATAACCCAGACCTCTTCCCCTCTCGCCGCCCTCGTCGCGATCGATCCTGAAATCGTGCCGAGGGCGGCATCCTTGCCCCCATCGATATGTCCAACAGCAACGTCATCGCATCCCTCGCATCCGTCGCTCTCGATCCACGCTTGGATCGAACCAAGCGCACGCTGGTCATCGTCGCCCTGATCGCCGTCACCGCGTTCTCATTCTGGTTTTTCTCGCGCTACCCCGACCTCGACCGCAAGGCGCAGATGGCCGAGGCCGCGTCCAGCATCGGCGACATCTCGCCCTGGCCGGTGGTGAGCGTCGACGCGCAGGCGCACTTCGTCAAGCGCTGGGTGCTCACGACTGTGAACTGGGTGCACGCCAACATGCGCGGCATGAGCTTCGGCATTGCCATCGCGGCGCTGGTGCTGACGCTGATCAACTACTTTCCGACGCTGCGGCGCGGCGCGGGCCCCTGGTCGAACAGCGCCATCGGTGTGGCGATCGGCGTGCCGCTGGGCTTGTGCGTCAACTGCTCGGCGCCGGTATTCAAAAGCGTGTTGCGTTCCGGGCGCGTGGAAACCGCGTTCGCGCTGATGCTCAGCTCGCCCACGCTGAACATCGTCACGCTGTCGATGGTGTTCAGCCTGTTTCCGCTGTACATGGCGCTGACCAAGGTGGTGGTCAGCCTGATCGTCTTGTTCGTCGCGGTGCCGCTGTTGTCGCGTGCGTTCGGCGTGGACCATGCGCGCAATCTCGCGGACGCGCGAGTCGCCGGCCTGGCCTGTGCGCTACCCGCCGCGCCAGGGGGCGCCGCGCGGGAAGGGGCCAGTCGGGTGCCGCCCAATCCCAATCCCGAGTCGTGGTTGCATGCCTTGGCGCATGCGTTCACCGATTTCCTGCGCCGACTGGTTTACCTCTCGGTCCGACTCGTGCCGCTGATGGTGTTCGCGGGCAGCCTCGGCGCATTGCTGGTGCTGTTGCATCCGACCGCGGACCTTGCGCGGTACGACGGGCTCGGCGCGATCCTGGTCACCGCGGCCATCGGCGTCGTGCTGCCGGTTCCGATTGCCTTCGATGTGATGTTGGCCTCGTCGCTCGCGTCGCAAGGCCTGCCGGCGCCGGTGGTGCTCACCCTGCTGTGCACGCTGGGCAGTTTCAGCGTGCTGGCTTTTTTGTTTGTCGCCACCAGCGCGTCCAAGCGCTGGGCCTTCGCTTTGCTCGGCGTGTTCTTCACGCTCGGCACGGTGGCCGGGCTGGCGGCGAAGCCGCTGCACGAGCACTTTCTGCTCGCGCCCGAACTGCAAAAAATCGCCGACGCCTGGTTTCCCGGCGACCGATCTGCCGCGACCATTGGCATGGCCGCGGCCGAGGCAAGCAGCGCCGCGCCTCACGTCGATTTCGTTCCCGTGTCCAGCGCAGGCGGAGTGCGGGTCAGCCGCGCGCCGTTTCGCGCGGCACTTGGCTCGGCAAAGCCGACCTTTGTGCAGCACGAAGGCCCATCTCTCGGTTTGACCAAGGGCTGGCGCTACGACGTGCGCGACTACTCCGACCCGTTCTGGATCGGGCGCGGCACCGCGTCGGGCGACTTCAATCGCGACGGCTGGCAAGACATCGCTTTCGGCAGCGACGACGGCGTGTTGCTGTACGTGAACCGCGGCGGCCGCTTCGAGCCGGTGCCGCTTCGCAATGCGCAGGACAACCACCTGCGCATCTACGCCGTCGCCTTTGTCGACCTCAACAACGACGCCTGGCCCGACCTCGCGATCACGAGCTTCAACCACGGCAACTACGTCATCTACAACCAGCGCGGCGAGTTCGACTACGCGCAGCGCGTCGCGCTGCCCAACCACGGCGGCGTGCTCACGGTGAGCCCGGCGTTTGCCGACGTCGACGGCAACGGCCTGCTCGACATCGTTAACGGCAACATGGCGCTGGGTGTCGTGACCGGCTCGCACCAAATGGCACGCGGCCGCGCGAACTCCATCGTCTTCAATGGCGGCGCAGCGGGATTCCGCGACGTGCCGCTCGAAACCGACTCCGGCGAGACCATGTCGACGCTGGTCTCCGACCTCGCGACCATCCACGCGGCCGCCGCCG
>JANOLA010000838.1:0-3379 GCA_031419535.1 Burkholderiales bacterium
ATGCGCCTCGTGCCCGGTGTCATCGAGGCGCTGCCCGAACTGGCGCGCAAGGCCGCCAGCGCGGCGTGGCGCGACCACGCCGAAGTGGTGCTCTGCGACACGCGCGACGAATTGGTGCAGGTGAGCGACAAATACGCTTGCGAACATTTGCAGGTGATGGCGAAAGACCTCGACTGGTGGCTCGCCAACCTCAGCAACTACGGCTCGCTCTTCCTCGGCGAAGAAACCACGGTGGCCTATGGCGACAAGTGCAGCGGCCCGAATCACATCCTGCCCACCAAGGGCGCAGCGCGCTATACCGGGGGCCTGTCGGTGGGCAAGTTCATCAAGACCGTGACGTGGCAGCGCCTGACCCGCGACGCCTCGCGCACCGTCGGCCAGGTCGCCGCGCGCATCTCTCGCCTGGAAGGCATGGAAGGTCATGCGCGCACTGGGGATGTGCGCTTGCACAAGTACTTTCCCGACGACAAGTTCGAGCTCGGCACCTTGGGCGGATACCAGCGCTGAGGGCTGACGCCATGAACCCGGCAATGGACACGCAGCGCCTCGAACTCGACCTCACGCAGCAAGAGCCGATTCCGCCCGCAGGCGTGCAGGCGGCGCTGGCGCTGATGGCGAGCGGCAAACTGCACCGCTACGGCGAGGCAGGCGGCAAGCCGAGCGAGGTGTCGGCGCTGGAGGTCGAATTCGCGCGCGAACTCGGCGTGAAGTACTGCGTCGCTTTGAACTCGTGCGGGTCGACGATGTTCGTGGCGCTCAAGGCGGCAGGTGTGCAACCCGGCGACGCCGTGCTGTCGAACTGCTTCACGCTCGCGCCGGTGCCCGGGGCGATCGCTCACGCCGGTGCACGGCCGGTGCTGGTGGACGTGACGGACGACTGCACCATCGACCTGGCCGATCTCGAACGCAAGGCCGCATCCAGCGGCGCCAAGACGCTGCTGCTGTCGCACATGCGCGGCCACATCTGCGACATGAAGGCGCTGCTGGCGATCTGCCGACGCCACGGCGTGCAAGTGATTGAAGACTGCGCCCACACCATGGGGGCAGGATGGGCGGGCAAGGCCACCGGCACCTGGGGCCGCGCGGGCTGCTTCAGCCTGCAAAGCTACAAACACGCGAACAGCGGCGAGGGCGGGCTGCTTGCCACCGACGATGAAGACATCGCCGCGCAAGCGATTCTGTTTTCGGGCAGCTACATGCTCTATACCTCGCACCTCGCGCGGCCGGCGGACGCCGTGTTCGAGCGCTGGAAGTACGCCACGCCCAACTTCAGCCTGCGCATGAGCAACCTTGCCGCCGCGGTGGCCCGGCCGCAATTGGGCAGCGTGCTGGCGGGCCGCTGCCGCCGCTGGAACGAGCGCTACGCCTGGATAGCGCAGGCGCTGGAAGGCACGCCGCATCTGCGCCTGCCGCAGCGCTTGAGCGACGAGCAGTACGTGGCCAGCTCGATCCAGTTTTCCGTGGTCGACTTGTCGCGCGAACACATTCAGCGCTTCGTCGCCGCGAGCACCGAGCGCGGCGTGCATATCAAGTGGTTCGGCGCCGACGAGCCAGCGGGCTTCACCAGCGTGTGGACGCATTGGCGCTACTTCGGTGAAAGCCAGTCGCTGCCCAACGCCGAACGTGTGCTCGGTGGCCTGTGCGACATGCGCCTGCCGCTGACGCTGAGCCAAGCCGATTGCGTAGCGATCGCCGCGGTGCTGCGCGAAACGCTCGCCGCCGCCTAGCGACGCCTACCGGTACACCAGCACCGGAATCTTGCTGTGCGTGAGCACTTTCTGCGTCTCGCTTCCCAGCAGCAGCGCTTTGATCCCGCGCCGGCCATGGGAGGCCATCAGGATCAGGTCGCAGCCTTTGCGTTCGGCGGTGCGGATGATTCCTTCGTACGGGTGGTCGTTGACTTCCAGCTCAACGTCGCAGCTGACACCCTCTTCGGCTGCCGCCTTCTGCAATGCCGCCAGACGCTGCTTCGCCTGCGCCTGGCTTGCGACCAAGAACTGCTCTTCGGTGTCCTGGAGCACCGCGGCGTCGATGGCCAGCAAGTGGTACTCGGGCGTCACGCTGACGCCGGTCACCTTGGCGTTCGACTCTTTCGCGAAGCGAATCCCTTCGCGGATCGCCATCTCGCAGAGCTCGGAACCATCGGTGGGCAACAAGACATGTTTGAACATGAGATTCCCCCATTGACGTGGACGAAGGCACTTTGCTCAGCGCGAGAGTTGTGCCAGCCTCAATGCACCGGGACCGCGCTGAACTGACCGTGCCGCGCCGCGCGCACCAACTCGTGGAACTGATCGTGCGACAAACGCAGCAGGCATTCGTGGTCGCCGCCTTCGAGGTAGACGAACTCGCTGGTCTCGAGCTCGTCGTCGACGATGGTCTCGATGCCCCAGGCCATGCCCAGGCCGGGTATGGCACCGCGGTCGCAATCGGCGAACAACTCCGCGATGCGGTCTTCGTCGGCCAGGTGCAGATGTTTACGCTCGAGCAAACGTGCGAGTTGGCCGAGCTTGACCATTCGGTCAGCGGGCACGATGGCCATCACACATCCGGCATCGTCTTCGACGATCACCGGTTTGGCGATTTGGTGCAGCGGCACGTGCGCGACCCGGGCGGTCTGCACGCTGGTGCGGCTGTGCGGGTGCGCGCAAATATCGAAGCGCGCGCCGTGCTGCTCGAGGTAGCTGGAGAGAAGCGAGGAAATCGTCATGCCGGCCTCCGTGGGTGAAATAGGTGATGCAGCCGGGCAGCGCCTGAGGCTACCCGCGAACCAGATCAAAGTGTGATCCCGCAGGCGCGCCGGGGCCAGTGCGAGCCATGGTCCAAGAAGGGATATGCGCGCAAGCCCCCTGGGCGCCCACTGGTCAACCCCCCCGGCGTGAGCGTACGATTGCCCGTGAAAGTTTCCCTCGGGGGCGGTGTGACCGAAACGGAATTCGCAACGCTGCGCGGCACGATGGTCGCGGACATCACCGCCCACACGATTTTCCTGACCGGGCGGCTCGACAAGGCGACGCTGAATCGGCGCGTCATGGACGTGCTGGCCAAAGTGCCGCGTCACGCCTTTGTGCACTTCGAACTGCAGCCTTTGGCGTACGCCGATACGCCGCTGCCCAGCGGCTACGGCAAGACGATTTCGCAGCCGTTCATCGTCGCGCTGATGACGGACCTACTAGAAGTTGCTGCGAATCGGGCAGGCCGGCGGGGAGGATCATGTTGCCGCCGGGCTTCAACTGGTACAGGAGCGAGGGCGGCACCAGATCGGGCGCTGCCGTGACGATGATCTTGTCGAACGGCGCGTGTTCGGGCCAGCCGGCGCGGCCGTCGCCGGTTCGGACTTCGATGTTGTTGTAGCCCTGGCGCGCCAGGCGCCGCCGCC
>JANOLA010000839.1:0-7692 GCA_031419535.1 Burkholderiales bacterium
GCACCGTGGTGCTCAAACCGCTGCCAGGCCTGCCCGTGATCCGCGACCTGATCGTGGACATGACGCAGTTCTTCAAGCAGTACGACTCGATCAAACCCTACCTCATCAACGACAGCATCCCGCCCGAGAGAGAGCGGCTGCAATCACCCGAAGAGCGCGACGAACTGAACGGCCTGTACGAGTGCATCCTGTGTGCGAGTTGCAGCACCGCCTGCCCGAGCTTTTGGTGGAACCCTGACAAGTTCGTCGGTCCGGCCGGCTTGCTGCAGGCCTACCGCTTCATAGCCGACAGCCGCGACCACGACACCGCCGGCCGGCTGGACAATCTGGAAGACCCGTACCGGCTGTTCCGCTGCCACACGATCATGAACTGCGTCGACGTCTGCCCCAAGGGCTTGAATCCGACGCGCGCCATCGGCAAGATCAAGGAAATGATGGTGCGCCGCGCCGTCTAAGAGGCTGAGAGTCTTTCGATCATGCCCGCTCATCACGCCAGAAGCTGCCCGCTCGTCGTTGCAAATGCTCGCCATAGCCCGAGCTATGGCTGCGCTTTGCGCCTAGATCGGCCACCTTCTGGCGCGCTGCTCGGGCACGCCCGAAAAACTCTCAGTCTCTGACCCACCATGGAAACGCTGGTCGACCCCCGCACCTTGAGCCGCCTGAAGTGGCGCTGCCGGCGTGGCTTGCTCGAGAACGACCTGTTTCTGGAGCGTTTTTTTCGCGCCCATGAGGCATCGCTCACGCCGGCGCAGGCGCAGGGCCTGGAGTCGCTGATGGATCTGGCCGATAACGACTTGCTCGATCTGTTCTTGCGCCGCCGCGAACCCGATCCCGAAACCCACAGCGCCGCAGTGCGCGACGTGTTGCACCGCATCCGAACCGCCCCACCGCAGGCGCCGCCTGCTCCACGAGGACCTCAAGCATGACACCCTCCGACGTGAAAGCCACGATGACGTTTTCCGATGGCAGCCCGAGCATCGAGCTGCCGATCTACAAGGGCAGCGTCGGTCCCGAGGTCATCGACATCCGCAAGCTCTACGGACAGACCGGGAAGTTCACCTACGACCCCGGCTTCCTGTCCACTGCATCATGCAGTTCAGCCATCACCTTCATCGACGGCGACAAGGGCGAGCTGCTCTACCGCGGCTACCCGATCGAAGAACTGGCGGTGAACTGCGACTTTCTCGAAACCTGCCACCTGCTGCTGTACGGCGACCTGCCCAACGCCGCGCAGCGCGCCGACTTCACCAAGCGTGTGACGAATCACACCATGGTCAACGAGCAGATGCAGTTCTTTCTGCGCGGCTTTCGGCGCGACGCGCACCCGATGGCGATCCTCACCGGCCTGGTGGGCGGCATGTCGGCGTTCTACCACGACAGCACCGACATCACGAACCCGCGGCACCGCGAGATCTCGGCGATCCGCCTGATCGCGAAGATGCCCACGCTGGTGGCGATGGCCTACAAGTACTCCTGCGGCCAGCCCTACATCTACCCGAAGAACGACCTCTCCTACGCCAGCAACTTCATGCGCATGATGTTCGCGACGCCGTGCGAGGACTACGTTCCCAACGACGTGCTGGTGCGCGCGATGGACCGCATTTTCATCCTGCACGCCGACCACGAGCAGAACGCGTCCACGTCGACAGTGCGTTTGTGCGGTTCGTCGGGAACGAACCCGTTCGCGGCCATCGCCGCCGGCGTGGCGTGCCTGTGGGGCCCGGCGCACGGCGGCGCCAACGAGGCGGCGTTGAACATGCTGGAAGACGTGCAGCGCATGGGCGGGGTGGAGCGCATCGGCGAATTCATCAAGCAGGTGAAAGACAAGAACTCGAACGTCAAGCTGATGGGCTTCGGCCACCGCGTCTACAAGAACTATGACCCGCGCGCCAAGCTGATGCGCGAGACCTGCCACGAAGTGCTGGCTGCCTTGGGGCTCGACAACGACCCGATCCTGAAGCTCGCGATGGCGCTCGAGAAGATCGCGCTCGAGGACGACTATTTCGTGTCGCGCAAGCTCTACCCGAATGTCGATTTCTATTCCGGCATCGTGCAGCGCGCAATCGGCATTCCGGTGAGCCTGTTCACCGCGATCTTCGCGCTCGCGCGCACGGTGGGCTGGATCGCGCAACTGAACGAGATGATCGGCGACCCGGAGTACAAGATCGGCCGGCCGCGCCAGTTGTTCAACGGCGCCGTGCAGCGCGAGGTCAAGCCGCTGGCGCAGCGGCCCTGAGGACGACGATGCCCCGCACCCTCTACGACAAGCTTTGGGATGAACACGTCGTCCATGTTGAAGACGACGGCACTGCGGTGCTCTATATCGACCGGCACCTGGTTCATGAAGTAACGAGCCCTCAAGCGTTCGAGGGCCTGGAGCTGGCCAAGCGCAAGGTCTGGCGCCTGGCGGCGAACCTGGCGGTGAGCGACCACAACGTTCCGACGACGGACCGCTCGCACGGCATCGCCGACCCGGTGTCGAAACTGCAGGTCGACACGCTCGATGCGAATTGCGACCGCCACGGCGTCACGCAATTCAAGATGAACGACGTGCGCCAGGGCATCGTGCATGTGATCGGGCCGGAGCAGGGCGCCACGCTGCCTGGGATGACGGTGGTGTGCGGCGACTCGCACACGTCGACGCATGGCGCTTTCGGCGCGCTCGCGCATGGCATCGGTACGAGTGAAGTGGAGCATGTGCTGGCGACGCAAACGCTGCTCGCGCGCAAGGCGAAGAACCTGCTGGTGCGCGTGGAAGGCTCGTTGCCCAAGGGTTGCAGCGCGAAGGATCTGGTGCTCGCGATCATCGGCAAGACGGGCACGGCGGGTGGCACCGGCTACACGATCGAATTTGCCGGCTCCGCGATCCGCAAGCTCAGCATGGAAGGCCGAATGACGGTGTGCAACATGGCGATCGAGGCCGGTGCGCGCGCCGGGCTGATCGGCGTGGACGAGACGACGCTCGCGTACGTGAAGGGCCGGCCGCTCTCGCCCACCGGCGTCGAATGGGACTTGGCGGTGGCGTACTGGCGCACGCTGCAATCCGACGCCGATGCAAAGTGGGACGCGCTGGTCGAACTCGACGCATCGCAGGTGGCGCCGCAGGTGACCTGGGGCACGTCGCCGGAAATGGTGGTCCCGGTCGACGGCCGCGTGCCCGATCCGGAACGCGAAAAGGATCCGGGCAAGCGCGACGCGATTGAACGCGCGCTGACCTACATGGCGCTCGCGCCGAACAAGCCGATCACCGACATCCGCATCGACAAAGTGTTCATCGGCTCGTGCACGAATTCGCGCATCGAAGACCTGCGCGAGGCGGCGGCGGTGGTGCGGCGCCTGGGCGGCAAGGTCGCGTCGAACGTGAAACTCGCGCTGGTGGTGCCGGGTTCGGGTCTCGTGAAGCAGCAGGCCGAGCGCGAGGGACTGGACCAACTCTTCATTGCAGCGGGCTTCGAGTGGCGCGAGCCCGGCTGCTCGATGTGCCTGGCGATGAACGCCGACCGGCTGGAGCCGGGCGAGCGCTGCGCGTCCACCTCGAATCGCAATTTTGAAGGCCGGCAGGGCGCGGGAGGTCGCACCCACCTCGTCAGCCCGTCGATGGCGGCGGCGGCGGCGATCGAAGGCCACTTCGTCGACGTGCGTCGCATCGTCTGATCGCCTGAGGACCGAGGATTCCCATGCAGCCATTTCGCATTCACAAGGGCCGGGTCGCACCGCTGGACCGGGAGAACGTCGACACCGACGCCATCATTCCCAAGCAATTTCTGAAGTCGATCAAGAAAACCGGCTTCGGGCAGAACCTGTTCGACGCCTGGCGTTTCCTTGACGCCGGCGATCCCGGCCAGGACCCCGCCACGCGCAAGGCCAATCCCGACTTCGTGCTGAACCAGCCGCGCTACAGCGGCGCGTCGGTCCTGCTTGCCAGGCGCAACTTCGGCTGCGGCTCGTCGCGCGAGCACGCGCCGTGGGCGCTGGACCAATACGGTTTTCGCGCGCTGATCGCACCGAGCTTCGCCGACATCTTCTACAACAACTGCTTCAAGAATGGCTTGTTGCCGATCCGTCTGACTGAGCCTCAGGTGGCCAAGCTGTTCGACGAAGTGGCGGCGTTCGTCGGCTACGAATTGACGATCGACCTCGCGCGCCAAGTCGTGATCCGGCCCGACGGCGGCGAAATCGCATTCGACGTCGAGCCGTTTCGCAAGTTCTGCCTGCTCGGCGGCTACGACGACATCGGCCTGACGTTGCGCCATGCCGACAAGATTCGCGCGTTCGAGGCCGAGCACTTGCTGCAAAAACCGTGGCTCGCGCGCCGCATCGGAGGCGCGCCATGAAGATCGCGGTTCTGCCGGGCGACGGCATCGGCGTTGAAATCGTCGCTCAAGCGCTGCGGGTGTTGCAGTGCCTGGACCTGAAGTTCGAGACCGAACAAGCGCTCGTGGGCGGTGCCGCGTATGAGGCCCACGGCCACCCGCTGCCGCCGGCCACTTTGGCGCTTGCGAAATCGGCGGATGCCGTGTTGTTCGGCGCCGTGGGCGACTGGAAGTATGACAAGCTCGAGCGCGCACTGCGCCCCGAACAGGCCATCCTGGGCCTGCGCAAGGAACTCGGCTTGTTCGCCAACTTCCGCCCGGCGATCTGCTACGAAAAGCTCACGCATGCGTCGAGCCTAAAGCCGGAACTGGTCGCCGGCCTGGACATCCTGATCATCCGCGAACTCACCGGCGACATCTATTTCGGCCAGCCGCGCGGCAGGCGGGTTTCGCCCGACGGCGCGTTTGCGGGCGCCGAAGAGGCCTTCGACACGATGCGCTACACGCGCCCGGAAATCGAGCGCATCGCGCATGTGGCGTTTCAGGCGGCGCGCAAGCGCGGCAAGAAGCTCACCAGCGTCGACAAGGCGAACGTGCTCGAGACCTTCCAGTTCTGGAAAGACGTGGTCTCGCAAGTGCACGCCCAGTATCCGGACGTGGCGCTTGAACACATGTACGTCGACAACGCCGCGATGCAGCTCGTGCGCGCTCCCAAGGCGTTCGACGTGATCGTCACCGGCAACATGTTCGGCGACATCTTGTCCGACGAAGCGGCGATGCTGGCGGGCTCGATCGGCATGCTGCCCTCGGCCTCGCTCGACGCTTCGGCCAAGGGCCTGTACGAGCCGAGCCACGGCAGCGCGCCCGACATTGCAGGCAAGGACATCGCCAATCCGCTGGCTACAATCCTGTCCGTTGCCATGATGCTCAGATTCACACTGAACCAACCAGCAGCCGCCGAGCGCGTCGAGGCGGCGGTGCGCACCGTGCTCGCATCGGGTCTGCGAACGGCAGACATCTGGTCGGCCGGCACCACGAAGGTAGGCACGCGCGCCATGGGCGACGCGGTGGTCGCAGCGCTGGCTGGCCAGGGCTCGAAAACCATTACCACGAAGACCGCGAAGGGCTAGTCGGCTCGGTTCGTTTCGCCCCTTCCTGCCGGCGTTTCGAGCCGAGGGAAGAAGGGCTAAGGAAACTCAACCGAGAGGGGCGATGGACATGAGACTGACAGGATTGGTCGGGTGGCGCGGAATGGTCGGTTCCGTGCTGATGGAGCGCATGCAGGCGGAGGGCGACTTCGGCTTCATCGAGCCGGTGTTCTTCAGCACCAGCACTGCGGGCGGTGCCGCGCCGGCGTTTGCCAAGAACGAACGCAAGTTGCTCGACGCTTTCGACATCGAGGCGCTGAAGCGCTGCGAGATCATCGTCACCGCGCAAGGCGGCGACTACACCACCGACGTGTTTCCGCGCCTGCGCGCCGCGGGCTGGAAGGGCCACTGGATCGACGCCGCGTCGACGCTGCGCATGAAGCCCGATGCCGTGATCGTGCTCGACCCGGTGAATATGCCGGTGATCCGCGACGCGCTCGCCAACGGCGGGCGCAACTGGATTGGCGGCAATTGCACGGTGAGTTGCATGCTAATGGGCGTGGGCGCGCTGTTCAAGGCGGGCTGGGTCGAGTGGATGAACACCATGACCTACCAGGCGGCATCGGGCGGCGGCGCGGCGCACATGCGCGAGATGCTGAGCCAGTTCGGCGCGCTGCACGCGCCGGTGAAGTCCTTGCTTGACGACCCGTTGAGCGCGATCCTGGAAATCGACCGCCGCACCGTGGCCACGCAACGCGGTCTGAGCGCGCAGCAGACCGAGAATTTCGGCGTGCCGCTGGCCGGAAGCCTGATCCCATGGATCGACAAAGACATGGGCGGTGGCGTGAGCCGCGAAGAATGGAAGGGCGGCGCCGAGGCGAACAAGATCCTCGGCCAGGGCGAGGGCTTCGCCAGGCCCGGCGTTGCCGTCGATGGTTTTTGCGTGCGCATCGGCGCGATGCGCTGCCACAGCCAGGCGATGCTGTTCAAACTCAAGAAAGACGTGCCGCTGGCCGATATCGAAGAAGCGATTCGCAACGACAACGCCTGGGTGAAGTTGGTTCCGAACAACCGCGAAGCAAGCGTCCGTGAGCTAACCCCGGTGGCCGTGAGCGGAACGATGGACATACCCGTGGGGCGCCTGCGCAAGATGGTCATGGGCCCGCAATACCTCGGTGCGTTCACGATCGGCGACCAATTGCTCTGGGGCGCGGCCGAGCCGCTGCGCCGCATGTTGCGAATGCTGGTGCAGGAGTGACGCTGTCCACGAAATCCGGCGTTCGGGAGGCTGCGCCGCAGCGGAAAATCAGCGAAATTCGTGCCGAATGTGAAACTGTTCGAATATCAGCCAACGCTTGAGCTTGTCAGCGTATCTTCTTGATGTTATTGTGATTTGTGTTATCGACTTGCAATAATGCTCGAATCACGCCAAAGCGGCTGCTGACACTCGCGGATTTGCGGGGCCAGCCGCTCGATCCAATTTGGGAGACGCCTTGAAAAGTAGTACTAGATTCGCCGGGCGATTCGTCCTGACCAGCGTGGCGGCTGCCGCGCTGTGGGTGTCGGCTCCGCAGGCCTGGGCCCTGGGCCTGGGGCGCCTCGCGCTGCAATCCGCGCTGGGCGAAACGCTTCAGGCCGAGATCGACGTGACGAGCCTGAGCGCCGAAGAAGCTTCCAACCTGCGCGTGCGCATCGCCAGCCCCGACGCCTATCGTGCCGCCGGGGTCGACTACAACAATGTGCTTCCGGGTACCACTGCGACGCTGTTGCGGCGTCCCGACGGCCGGCCCTACCTGAAACTCACGAGCGACCGGCCGGTTCAGGAGCCGTTTGTCGACGTGATTCTGGAGATGACCTGGTCCACAGGCCGGCTGGTGCGCGAATACACCTTGCTGCTCGATCCTCCGACCGCCACTGCCCGGGCGCAGCCGCCGGCGGCGCCTGCCACCACGGCGTCACCCATTGTTGCCGCGGCGCCCGAACCTGCCGCCGCACCCATCGCCTCACCCATCCCGGCTCCATCGCCAGTGGCTGCCGCGCCTGCCCCGGCCGCCGAGCCGTCACCTGCGGCAACCACCTCCGCGGTGCCGTCGGCCCCGGTAGAGCCGCCGGCGCCGCTGCCGACGAGCGAGCCCGAGCGCGTGGCCGCGCCCGCGCGCGCCATCGCCACCGAGCCCGCCACGCCGCTAACCGAGGCGCCAGCCGGTGCGGACGACTATGTGGTCAAGCGCGGCGACACACTGTCCGAAATCGCGGCGCGCAATCAACGGCCGGGCATCTCGCTCGACCAG
>JANOLA010000840.1:0-16722 GCA_031419535.1 Burkholderiales bacterium
GCTCGCTGATGCCGCGCAAACCGCGCAACGAGATCTACAGCGCGATCGGCCTGCAAAAGCAGGGCAAGAATTTGTTCTACCGCGACTTCCTCGCGCACCAGCGCCACTCGAGCGACCGCAGGAACTGCACGTAGGCCGACGGCACCTCCATGTTCACCATGAAGTAGGCGCGCGCGAAGCTGAAGACGAGCAGCAGGTCGTCTTCGCCGAAAAGGGCGGCGTCGATGACCAGCCGCGCCTGGGAGGGCAGACCCTCGCCGCCTGAAGGCCCGCCCGCGACGCAGCCTTCATTCGCCTCGCCGCGGCCCGCCGCCTGGCCGTGCAGCACCGGCAGCGCGAACGGCACTTCGTCGAAGCCGTTGATGATCTTGCCGACGATGTAAGCGCCCTTGTTGCGGAAGAACAGCGACGACAGCACCTGGATCTGGAAGTTGGTGCGCATGCGAAATTCGCCGAGCTGCGCCGCCACGGCGTTCATCACATGGTCAATGTCGCGCCCCAGGTCCTCGAACTCGCGTTGCAAATTGAACGCACGCACGATGCTGAGCCAGGTGTCGCGCAGCGTCTCTTTGGTCGGGTAATAAGCGCGGTAGGTCGGCAGCGCGGTCGGTTCTTCGTTCTCCAGATATTCGGTGGAGACGGCGGGGCGCACGAAGATGACGTCGTTGTTGAAGTAGCTGCGGTGCAGGATCTTCGTCGTGACCGAATTGAAAAAAGTCTCGGCGAGTTCGGGTTGCGCCGAATTCGTGAGCAAGCCGATGTAGTGCAGCTTCACTTGCTGCCACACGTCCTTGGGCAGGCTCGACGCCTGGAATTCGCGCTGCAGGCGCTCGGCGGCTTCGTCGACGCGCTTGTCGTAGAACTCGATGCGCTCGCGCTGCGCGCGCTGCTGGCCATGCCAGTCGGCCTGTTCGAAGCGTCGCTGCGCGCCGGCGCTCGCCTCGCGGAACAGCCGGTAGTGGCGGTTGAAGCCCTCGAGCATCGCCTGCGCGATGTCGAACGCGCGCGGGTCGGTCAGTTCATGCGGGAACATCGGATGGTCGGTGCGGGGTTACTGGGCTGCCCTGCGCGCTACGCGCCGCGGGATGAGCGCTTGGAGTGGCCATGCGCGATCATGGCCGGCCGCCCTTGCGGACGGCGTCGTAGCGCGTCGTCAACGTGCCGAGCGCCAGGGCGTAGGCCGGTGCGAGTTCGCTCGCCTGCGCGACCGTGATCTTCAAGTCGTTCAGCAGGCCGTCGTGCAGGCCGTAGACCCAGCCGTGCACGACGACGCTCTGGCCGCGCTCCCAGGCGTCTTGCACGACGGTGGTTTCGCAGACGTTTTGCACCTGCTCCAGCACATTGAGCTCGCACAAGGCCTTGATGCGCAGGGCCTCGTCCTGCACGCCCTCCAGGAAGGTGCGGTGCTTGTTGCGCACGTCCTGCACATGGCGCAGCCAGTTGTCGGCCAAGCCGACGCGCAGGTTTTTCAGCGCCGCGGTGACGCCGCCGCTACCGTAGTGGCCGACGACCATGACGTGACGCACTTTCAATTGGTCGATCGCGTACTGCATCACCGACAGCGCGTTCAGGTCGGAGTGCACGACGACGTTGGCGACGTTGCGGTGCACGAACACGTCGCCCGGCAGCAGGCCCAGGATCTCGTTGGCCGGCACGCGGCTGTCGGCGCAGCCGATCCACAGGTACTGCGGCGCCTGCTGCTTCAGCAGGCTTGTGAAGAAACCCGGCGTGCGCCGCTCGGTGTCGGCTGCCCAGCGGCGGTTGCCTTCAAACAGTTCGTCGAGGTGGGTGCTCATGTGTGCTCAGTGTAAAAACGAGAAGAAATTCTTCGCCGCCGATGCCCAGGCCGGCGCGGCTCATCCCAAGGCCTTGCGGTAGCAAGCGTAGACCGCGCGGTCGATCGCCCGGCCGGCCTTGATGGCGCTTTGCGGCTGCACGCTCTCGCGCATCATGCCGGCCTTCTCGGCGACGCGCATCGACGCCGGATTGTCGGCGTGGATCGGCGCGACGATCCGTGTGATGGCGGGCTCGGCAAAGCCGCGCTGGATGAGCGCGCGTGCCACTCGCGTCACGACGCCCCGGCCCCAGAAGGGCTCGGCGAGCCAGTAGCCGATTTCGGCGGTGCAGCGCAAGTGCGAATCCCGCTGGCGAATGCCGCAGCCGCCGACCGCGGCGTCATGCAACGCGATGGCCCAGTTGTCGCCGCCGAAGTCAATGTGTCCGCGGCGCACCCAGTGCTCGGCGATTTCCAGGGTGTAGGGGTGCGGGAAGCTGTCGCTCATGTTGCGCCAGACGTTCTGGTTGTTCGCATGTCCCGCCAAGGCCGCGGCGTCGCCGTGGCGCCACGCGCGCAGCGTCCAGCCGTCAATGGTCAATGCAATCGTGGGCAGCGTCACATCGTCTCGGCGAACAACTCGCGCCCGATCAGCATGCGCCGGATTTCGCTCGTGCCCGCGCCGATCTCGTACAGCTTCGCGTCGCGCCAGAGGCGCCCGAGCGGGTAGTCGTTGATGTAGCCGTTGCCGCCGAACACTTGGATGCCTTCACCGGCCATCCAGGTGGCTTTCTCGGCGCACCACAGGATCACGCTCGCGCAGTCCTTGCGCACCTGGCGCACGTGCTCCCCACCTGACAAATTCGCGAGCATGTCCAGGTTCTTGCCCACCGTGTAGCAAAACGCGCGCGCTGCCTGCAGCACGGTGTACATGTCGGCGACCTTGCCCTGGATCAACTGGAACTCGCCGATGCTCTGGCCGAACTGCTTGCGCTCGTGGGTGTAGGGGATCACGTTGTCGAGCACCGCCTGCATGATGCCGATCGGCCCGGCAGCGAGCACGGCGCGCTCGAAGTCCAGGCCCGACATCAGCACCTTCGCGCCGTTGCCCACGCCGCCCAGCACATTGGCCGCGGGCACTTCGACATCCTTGAACACGAGCTCGCCGGTGGAACTGCCGCGCATGCCGAGTTTGTCCAGCTTTTGCGCGATTGAAAAACCCTTCATGCCCTTCTCGATGAGGAACGCGGTGACGCCGCGCGAGCCCATCTGCGGGTCGGTCTTCGCATAGACGACCAGCGTGTCGGCGTCCGGGCCGTTCGTGATCCACATCTTGTGACCGTTGAGCAGGTAGACGCCGTCTTTTTCCTGCGCGCGCAGCTTCATTGAAATCACGTCAGACCCGGCGCCAGACTCGCTCATCGCGAGCGCGCCGACGTGTTCACCGCTGATCAGCTTGGGCAGGTACTTCTTCTTCTGCGCGTCGCTGCCGTTGCGGTTGATCTGGTTCACGCACAGGTTGCTGTGCGCGCCGTACGACAGGCCCACCGCGGCGCTGGCGCGGCTGAGCTCTTCCACCGCGACCATGTGCGCCAGATAGCCCATGCCGGCGCCGCCATCGGCCTCGGGCACGGTGATGCCGAGCACGCCCAGACTGCCCATCTTGCGCCACAGGTCCATCGGGAACTTGTCGCTGCGGTCGATCTCGGCGGCGCGCGGCGCGATTTCGGTCTCGGCGAAAGCGCGCACCGCGTCGCGCAGCGCGTCGATGTCTTCGCCGAGTTGGTGGTTCAGGCCGGGCAGGTTCATGGGGAATCTCTCCTTGGGTGAGGGCGGGTCAGTGTTTGAGCCCGTCGCGGCCGTAAACGGCCATCATCGTTGCCGCCAAGCGTTTGCATCGCGGTCTGGCGCGCGAACGACGCGCGCGTGCGCTCGCCGTAGGCGGGGTCAGGCACTTGCATCGTGGATCAACCAGCGAGCCGCACGCCGTTGCCGAGCAGGCGGCGCGCTTCCTTTTCGTGCGCGCGCACTTCGTCGAGCGTGGCGTGCAGGTCGGCCATTTGTTGTTCGAGCTGGGTCCGGTGCGTGGCCAGCACGGCCAGGAATTTCTTCAACTGCGCCTGCGTGTCGCGCGGCGACTCGTACATGTCGACGAGTTCCTTCACCTCGGCCAGCGTGAGCCCGAGTCGCTTGCCGCGCAGCGTGAGCTTCAGGCGCGTGCGGTCGCGCGCCGTGTAGACGCGGTTGCGCCCGCTGCGCTGCGGCTCGAGCAGGCCGCAGTCTTCGTAAAAGCGGATCGCGCGAGTCGTGAGGTCGAACTCGCGCGCCAGCTCGCCGATGCTGTAGGTGGCGGTGCGCGCTGCTGCGACGGGGCTGGGGCTGGCGGAAGGCATGTCGGTTCGAATTGACGTATACGTCAAGTGTAGCGATTGGCACCGCGCACCTCGCGTCGCGGGTCCGTTCTCCGGCCCACGCTCGCGGGGCGCCACCGCAGACTTCTACTGCCGGCTCCATAAACACCGCCCGTGCCGAGGCAACGTTTGGTGCCCACCGCGAATGGGGCCTGCGAACGCACCCCGAGCCACCTGCCCCGGCACATGGGTGGCCTGCCGCGACGTGCCACACCAACGACCGTTGTGTACAGGGCGGCGGTGCTGCCCCCGGGCGCAGGCCGCATTCGCGGTGTCCTGGCTCTTCGCACGCTTGGCTGGTGTCAATGGCGCTGCGTGCCGCAGACCCCATCGGGTGCCCCGCGAGCGTGGGCCGGAGAACGGTCCCCGGGCCACCTGCCCTCGCGCCGGAGCAGGCATGCGCGCAACAACGAACGACAGTAGTGGGCCGAACGCCGCCGGAAGCTACGATGCCGTTGATCGCGAATGCGTGTCAGCGCCAGCAGCGTGCCTCGCGGTGTGGCCTGCAGGGTCTGTGCGGCGCCCTCAAACGGCGCCGCCGCGCGCCACCCACGGGGCCATCGCGGCGGCTTGAGCGTCGCCCCTGGACAGGGCCTGCTGCTCCAAGCCATAGACGACGCCGTGCCGGTCGACCGCATCGCGGTTCTGGCTGACCTTCCACTTGCCTTGCAGCGCCGTCAACTCGATCTCGATGCCGACGATCGCACGCAGCATCGTCTCGATGTAATCGGCCGGCGCATCGCTCACTGCCCAGGGCACAGGCCGCGCCGCTTCATGGGTTTGGGTCAGGCGCTCGACGATCCCGCGCACCCAGGCCGGGTCGTCGTGCACGCGCAGTAGGCCGCGCGCCTGCACGGTCACGTAGTTCCAGGTCGGCACCACTTTGCCCGTGGCGGCTTTCGTTGGGTACATCGACGGTGAGATGTAGGCCTGCGGGCCCTGGAACACGACCAGCGCCTCGACATCGCCGCGCGTCTCACGCCACAGAGGATTGGCGCGCGCTACATGGCCGCGCAGCGTGCCGAACTGTTTGCCGCTCGGCGCGGGCGCGGCGTCAATCAGAAACGGAATCGAATTCGCCTGAAGGCCGGCGTCGGCCAGCGTGATCAACATCGCCAGCGGATGCGCGCGGATCAGCTCGTGCAGCGGCTCGACGCGGGTTTGCGCGAAGTGGCTGGGCAGGTACATTGCGCCATTATGGTGGAGGCAAATGCGAACCCGAGACGCCATGCAATCCGACACCTTGACCGCGACGAAACTGCTGCCTGCACCGGGCCCGCGGCGCTTTGAGGATCTGCCCGGGCCTCGCGGCCTGCCCTGGTTCGGCAACGCGCTGCAACTCGACAATTCGCGCCTGCATCTGCAGCTCGAAGAGTGGTGCCGCGACCACGGCGCGCTCTACAAGCTGCGTCTGGTGAAGCGCCGGGTGCTGGTGGTGGGCGACCACGAACTGGTCGCGGCGATGCTGCGCGACCGGCCCGACAGCTTCAGTCGCACCTCGCGCCTCGAGGAGATCTGGGTCGAAATGGGCCTGGCGCCCGGCGTCTTCGGCGCGAATGGCGAGGCCTGGAAGCGCCAGCGCCGCATGGTGATGGCCGGCTTCGACCCGGCCCATGTGAAGCGCTATTTTCCGGCGCTGCAAGGCGTGGCGCAGCGGCTCGGTGCGCGCTGGAGCCGCGCCGTGCAAAGCGGCCAGGCGATCGACCTGCAAGCCGACCTGATGCGCTACACGGTCGACGCGATTGCCGGCTTGGCGTTCGGTGCCGAAGTGAACACGCTCGACTCCGACGGCGACGCGATCCAGCAGCACCTCGACAAGATTTTTCCGGTGCTGTTCAAGCGCCTGTTCGCGCCGATCGCGACCTGGCGCTACTGGCGCAGCCCGTCAGACCGGCGGCTCGAGCGCGCCATCGTCGAAGTGCAGGCGGCAGTCGCGGCCTTCATCGAGCGGGCGCGGGCCCGCATGCAAGCCGACCCCGGCCTGCGAGAGCGTCCGAACAACTTGTTGGAGGCGATGATCGCCGCGGCCGACCAGGAGGGCAGCGGCATCGACGACCGGCAGGTCGCGGGCAACGTGCTGACGATGCTGCTCGCCGGCGAGGACACCACGGCGAATACGCTGGCCTGGATGGTCGAGCTGCTGTGGCACCACCCGCACACCTTGGCGCGCGCGACCGACGAGGTGCGGCGCGTGCTCGGCCACAGTGCCGCGCCGACGCTCGAGCAGATCGCCCAGCTCGATTACGTGGAGGCCTGCGCGCACGAGACGATGCGCCTCAAGCCGGTCGCGCCGATCATCGGCTTGCAGGCACTGCGCGACATGCAAGTCGGCGGCGTGCAGATCCGCGCGCGAACCGTCGTGATCTGCCTGATGCGGCGCGACAGCGTCAGCGACAGCCACGTTCCCAACGCGAGCTCGTTCGATCCATCGCGATGGCTCGCCGGTGCGGGCACGCCCGGGGCCCTGGCCGGCAGCGCGAAACGCACCTCGATGCCGTTCGGCGCAGGCCCTCGCATCTGCCCGGGGCGCTACCTCGCGCTGCTGGAGATGAAGATGGCGATGGCCCAGTTGCTGAGCCGCTTCGACATTCAAGCCGTCGCCAGCGTCGACGGCGGGCGGGCCCGCGAACACCTCTCGTTCACGATGGCGCCGGTGGGCCTGCGCATGCGGCTGCGGGAGCGAGACCCCGCCGGAGCCGTCGCCGACGGTTGAAGGGACCGGCGGCGGGCCGCCTCAAGTGGACTGGCGGCGGGCCGCCTCAGGGATGATTCGCATTGCCCGCGGCGCGCATTGCGGGCACAGTGCTAGGCTTCGCACCTTTGCGTGCCAACCCCCCCCATCGTTCCAAGCAAGGCTCAGGAGACCTGTATGAAATTCAACCCGTCCAAATTCGCTGCCGCCGCGGCCGCGCTGTTGCTGGGCTGCGGCCTGAGCGCGGTGCAGGCGCAGACCACGCTCACGATGTCGAGCTGGGTCGGCCCGACCCATGCGCTGACGCGCGACGTGCTCGGCGGCTGGGCCGCCGCCGTTGAAAAAGCGACGCAGGGCCGCGTCAAGATGCAGATGCTGCCCAAGCACCCCTCGGCGCCTCCGGGAACGTTCGACGCCGTGCGCGACGGCCTGGTCGACGTGTCGTACGTGACGGCGAGCTACACGCCCGCGCGGCACCCGCTGCCGCTGCTGGCCGAGCTGCCGGGCGCGGGCGCCACCGCCGAGATCAATTCGGTCGCGTTCTCGCGCATCCACTGGAAGCACCTGCACGCGGCGAACGAGTACAAGGGCGTCAAGCTGCTCGGCGTGTTCACGCACGGCCCGGGCCAGATGTTCACGGTGAAGAAACAGATCAACACGGTGGCCGACCTGGCGGGCATGAAGATCCGAAGCGGCGGCGGCATCTCGGAAGCGTCGGCCAAGGCTCTCGGTGCTTCGCCGCTGGTGAAGCCGGCGCCTGAGTCGTATGAACTGCTGTCGTCGGGCGTGGCCGACGGAACGTTCTTCCCGTCCGAATCGATCAAGAGCTTCAACCTCGACAAGGTGGTCAAGTACGCCACCTACTTTCCCGGCGGTTTCTACTCGTCGTCGTTCGGTTTCTTCATGAACGAAGAGAAGTGGAACAAGCTGTCCAAGCAAGACCAGGACGCGATCACGTCGGTGTCGGGCGAAGCGCTGGCACGGCTCGCGGGCAAGGCTTGGGACGCGTCCGACAAGATCGGCAGTGAGGCGTTGAAGGCGGCGGGTGCCACGATCATCGAGGCGAGCCCGGCATTCGTCGCCGACGTGCGCGCGCGCACCGCGCCGCTGGTGCAAGACTGGATCAAGTCGGCCAACGCGAAGGGGATCGACGGCGCCAAGGTCGTCGCCGAGTTCCAGGAAGAGCTGAAGAAAGTCGCTGGCGGAAACTGAGAGGCTGAGAGTCGACGCCTCGGGCACGGCGGCGCTTGCCGCTCGGCGCCCGGGCAAACGCGATGTTCACGCCGAAGCAACTGACCGACAAGGTGGAGATCGCGCTGGGCGCGGCCGCGGCGTTCGTGCTGTTCGCGATGATGTCGATCACCGCAGTCGACGTCATCGGCCGCTACCTGCTCAACAAACCGCTGCCCGGCGGCTTCGAGCTGACCGAAATGATGCTCGCCGCGCTCATCTACTGCGGGCTGCCGCTGGTGTCGAAACGCCGCGAGCACATCGTGATCGACACCTTCGACCCCTTCATGTCGCCCCGCGTCAAGCGCGTGCTCGACGTGATTGCCGACGTGGTGTGTTTCCTCACGCTGAGCGGCATCGGCTACCTGATCTTTCGCCGCGCCGTGCGCGTGGCCGAGTACGGCGACACGACGTACGTGCTGAAGCTGCCGCTCGCGCCGCTGGCGTACGCGATGGCCACGATGATCGTGATCGCCGCGCTGATCCACCTCGTCCTGATCTTCGTGCCGCACCGCGACGACGAAGGCAAGACCATCATCTGAACGCGCGCAATGGCTGAAGCGCTCACGGGCCTAGCCCTGATGATGGTGCTCGCGTTCCTACGCGTGCCGATCGCGCTGGCGATGGGCTTGGTGGGCTTTCTCGGCCTGTGGTGGATGCGCGGCATCGGGCCGTCGATGGCGTCGGCGACGACGGTGGTTTACGAAACGGGTTCTAACTACACGCTGTCGGTCGTGCCGCTGTTCATCCTGATGGGCAACTTGGTGACGCGCGCCGGCATGTCCAAGGAGCTCTACCGCGCCGCCTACACCTTCGTGGGCCACATGCGCGGCGGGCTGGCGATGGCCACGGTGATGGCGTGCGCCGGTTTCGGCGCGATCTGCGGCTCGTCGATCGCCACCGCGGCAACGATGACCAAGGTGGCGTATCCGTCGATGCGCGACCACCGCTACGCCGACACGCTGGCGGTGGGCGTGATCGCCTCGGGCGGCACGCTGGGCATCCTGATTCCGCCGTCCACCATCATGGTGATCTACGGCATCATGACCGAAACGAGCATCGGCAAGCTGTTTGCCGCCGGCGTGCTGCCGGGCCTGCTGGCGGTGCTGCTGCTGTGCATCGCGGTGCAGTACGTGTGCTGGCGCGACCCGGCGGCGGGCCCACCGGCGGAGCAGGCGACTTGGCGCGAACGCCTCGTTGCCCTGAAAGAAGTCTGGGCGGTCGCGGCGCTGTTCGTCATCGTGATGGGCGGCATTTACGGCGGCATCTTCACCGCGACGGAAGGCGCGGGCATCGGCGCCTTCGGTGCCTTCGGCTTCGCGCTGGCGCGCCGCGTGCTGACGCCCCGGGTTCTGTTCGATGTGCTGGTGGACAGCGCGCGCACCACCGGCATGCTGTTCATGATCCTGGTGGGCGCACAGGTGTTTGCGGGTTTCGTCAACTTCACATCGATGCCCGGCGACCTGAAGGCCTTCGTCACCCAGTACCAGATCAGCCCGATCACGGTGATGGCGGCGATCTGCGTGATCTATGTGATTCTGGGCACGGCGATGGAAGAGCTGTCGATGATCCTGCTCACCGTGCCGGTGTTCTTTCCGCTCGTCGTCGGCCTGGGGTTCGACCCGGTGTGGTTCGGCATCGTCATCGTCATCGTGGTGCAGATCGGCCTGATCAGCCCGCCGGTGGGGATGAACATGTTTGTCGTGAAAAGCATGCTGACCGGTGTCTCCACGGCCACCGTGTTTCGCGGCGTCGCACCGTTCGTCGTGGCGATCGTGGCGTTGCTGGCGATCGTTGTCGCGTTCCCGCAGCTCAGCCTGATCTTGCCGCAGTTGATGAGGCTGTAAGCGTGCATCCGAAAGGCGAGAAGTTGAACATCGGTTTCATCGGCCTGGGCGTGATGGGAACGCCGATGGCGACCCACCTGGCCAAGGCAGGGCACACGCTCACGCTGCACGACCTGGATGCGAACCTCGCCGCCGGTCTGGCGCGCACACTGGGCGGCGAAGCGCTCGCGGTGGACACGCCGGCCGAGGTGGGCGCGCGCTGCGACATCGCGATCACGATGCTGCCCAACGGCGAAGTGGTTCGCGCTGTGACGCTCGGCGAGCAGGGCCTGGCGAGCCGCATGAAACCCGGCACGCTGCTGCTCGACACCTCGTCGGCCGAGCCCTGGATCACACGCGAGACCGCGCGAGACCTGGCTGCACGCGGCGTCGCGATGGTCGACGCACCGGTCTCGGGCGCGCAGTGGGGCGCGCAGGCCGCGGAGCTGGTGTTCATGGTCGGCGGCGATACCGAGCCGGTGCAGCGCGTGCGCCCGCTGTTAGAGGCGATGGGTCGCGCCGTGTTCCACCTGGGCGGCCTGGGCAGCGGCCACGCGATGAAGTGCATCAACAACCTGATCACCGCAATCACGTTCAGCGCCACCGTCGAGGGTCTGGCGCTCGGCAAGTCGTTCGGGCTCGACCCCGCCGTGATGACCGAGGTGTTGAACGAGTCGACTGGCCAGTCCTGGATCAGCAAGAACCACATCGGCAAGCGCATCGTCAGCCGCGGCTTCGACGATCCGTTCAAGCTGGAGTTGATGCTCAAGGACATCGGCATCGCGATGGGCTTGGCACGCGACGCGCAGATGGCGCTGCCGCTGTCGGGCCTGGGCGAACAGCTGTGGCGCGCCGCGGCGCGTCAGGCCGGGCCGGGTGCCAGCATCAGCGAACTCGCGCGCTGGGTCGAAGGGCAGACCGGCGTCACGCTGACGCCGGGCAGCCGAGGCCAGGCCTGAGCCCGGTTCTTCCGGGCGCAGCCGGCGGCTCGCGCTAGCATCAGCACTCCTCTCAGACTCTTCACCCATGACAAGCCTGCGCCTGAACGTCAACGGTCAATCGGTCGCGACCGAGATCGAACCCCACACGCTGCTGCTCGACTTGCTGCGCGAAGAGCTTCGCTTGACCGGCACCCACAGCGGCTGCGACACCGCGCAGTGCGGCGCCTGTACGGTGTTGCTCGACGACATGCCGGTCAAAAGCTGCAGCCTGCTCGCACTGCAAGCGCAGGAGCGCAGCGTCACCACCGTGGAAGGCTTGGCCGGCGCGGACGGCCAGCCGCACCCGTTGCAAGAAGCCTTCATGGCGTGTCACGGCCTGCAATGCGGGTTCTGCACGCCGGGCATGTTGATGGCGGCGAGCGGCTTGCTTAAAAGGGTGGCGCAGCCGAGCGAAGCGCAGATCGTCGAAGCGCTCGAAGGCAACCTGTGCCGCTGCACCGGCTACGTGAACATCGTCACCGCCGTTCAGCAGGCGGCACTCGCGGCTGCGCCGGCCGGGAGCGCCCGATGAACGCGCCGCTCGAAGTGGGGCGCTTCGGCAGCGGCAAGACGGTGCGCCGCATCGAAGACCCGAGCTTGGTCGCCGGCAAGGGCCAGTTCACCGACGACCTGGAACGCCCGGGCCAGGCGCACCTGATCTTCTTGCGCTCGCCGCACGCGCACGCACGCATCGTGTCGGTCGACGCAAGCGACGCGCGTTCGGTTCAGGGCGTGCTGGCCGTCTATTCGGGCGCCGATCTGGGGGCCGCCGGCGTGAAGCCGATCGCCGCGGGCATTCCGTTCCCGCGGCCCGACGGCTCCCCGGCCGCCACCGCGCCGCGCCACGCACTCGCCCTGGACCGCGCGCGCTACGTCGGCGAAGCGGTGGTCGCAGTGGTGGCCGAGAGCCGCGGCGCGGCGCTCGCCGCGATCGACGCGCTGCGCGTGGAGTACGAAGAACTGCCCGCCGTCGTCGACGCGTTCAGCGCCATGCGCCCCGGCGCGCCGGTGCTGTGCGACGCCGCGCCCGACAACATTGCCAGCGCGATGCGCCACGGCGACGTGGCGGCCACCGACGCCGCGTTCGCGCGCGCCGCGCACCGGGTGCAGCTCGACATCGTGAACCAGCGTGTTGCGCCGAGCCCGATCGAGCCGCGCGTGGTGCTCGCCGAGATTCAGAACGAGCGCTTGATCGTCACCCTGTCGAGCCAGATGCCCACCGCCGTGCGCGACGGCCTCGTGGCCTCGCTGCCGGGCTTGAGCGCGGCGCAGGTGCGCGTGCTCGTCGGCGATGTGGGCGGTGGCTTCGGCATGAAGACCGGCATCTACCCGGAAGACATCGTCGTCGCGCACGCCGCGCGCGCGTTGTGCCGCCCGGTCAAATGGTGCGCGCAGCGCTATGAGGAATTCACCGCGTCGGTGCATGGGCGCGACGTGAACAGCCACGCCGAACTCGCGCTCGACGCCGGCGGCCTGGTGCTCGCGCTGCGCGTGCGCTCGCTCGCGAACGTGGGCGGCTACGCCACGGCCACGGGCGTGCTGATTCCGCTGCTCGTCGGCCCATGGGTGAGCACGAGCATCTATCACATCCCGACGATCGATCTGTACCTGAGCGCGGTGATGAGCAACGTGACGCCGGTGGGTGCGTACCGCGGCGCCGGGCGGCCCGAGGCGATCTACATCATCGAGCGGCTGCTCGACGCGGCGGCGCGCCAGATGGGGATCGATGCTGCCGAGCTGCGCCGGCGCAACATGATCCGGCCCACGCAAATGCCGTACACGAACCCGATGGCGCAGGTGTACGACTGCGGCGAGTTCGAGAGGATCCTCGACCAGGGCCTGGCGCTGGCCGACTGGAACGGTTTCGCCTCACGGCGCGCGCAAAGCAAGAAGCGCGGCAAGCTGCGCGGCCGCGGCATTGCCACGTTTCTCGAGTGGACCGGCGGCAACAACCTGGTCGAACATTCGAGCGTCAGGGTGCTGCCCGAGGGCATGATCGAAATCACCAGCGCGACCCAGGCGATGGGCCAGGGCATTGCGACGAGTTACGCGCAGCTCGCGGTCGATGTGTTCGGTGTGCCGATCGAGAAGATCCGCATCCTGCAAGGCGACACCGATCGCGCCACCGGTTTCGGCAGCGCCGGTTCGCGCTCGCTCTTCACCGGCGGCGGCGCGGTGCATGTGGCGTCGCTGCGCACGGTGGAGCACGCGAAGCAGCTGGCCGGCGAGGCGCTGGAAGCGGCGGCGTCGGACATCGAGTACCGGGCCGGCCGCTTCACTGTGGTCGGCACCGACTTGGGGCTAGGCCTGTTCGAACTCGCCGCGAAACAGGGCGCGGCGATGATCGTGGTCGACGGGACCGCGACCGCGGGCGCGCCGAGCTGGCCCAACGCCTGCCACATTTGTGAAGTGGAAGTCGACCCCGACACCGGCGACGTTGAAGTGGTCGCCTACGCCTCGGTGAACGACATCGGGCGCGTGATCAGCCCGCAGATCGTGCGCGGCCAGGTCGAGGGCGGGGCAGTGCAGGGCATCGGCCAGGCCTTGTGCGAGCACGTGGTCTACGACAAGGACAGCGGTCAACTTCTCAGCGCGAGTTTCATGGACTACGCGCTGCCGCGCGTCGACGTGTTCCGTGGCTTCAAGACCGTGTTCGACACGTCGGTGCCGTGCCGCACCAACGTGCTCGGCGCGAAGGGTGTCGGCGAGCTCGGCACGATCGGCGCCACGCCCGCGGTTGTGAACGCAGTGATCGACGCGCTCGCTGACGCGGGCCTGGGGCAGGCCGCGCAGCAACTGCAAATGCCGCTCACGCCGCAGGTGGTGTGGCGCGCGCTCCAAGGCCAGTTCGACACGGTGCGCGTGCGCTGAAAGCCTGACGGTCTTTCGATCATGCCCGCTCTGAGTCGGGGCGCGCGAGCCCGCGTCGGCGCTCCCGGTCCCAGGCGCGCTGGGATGAGCGAGCGCGCAGCCGCGCAGGCCCGCGGCCCGCGGCGCTACTGCTCCTCGATCCAGGCGTGCCCGTCGCGCGCGATCAGCGCACTCGAAGCCGCTGGCCCCCACGTGCCCGAGGCATAGGGGCGTGGCCCGGCGCTGTCTTGGCTCCAGGCGTGCAGAATCGGCTCGACCCAACGCCACGCCTGTTCCTGCTCGTCGCTGCGAACGAACAGGTTGAGCTTGCCGGCCAGGGCGTCGAGCAACAGGCGCTCATAACCGCCGACGCGGTTCTCGGCGAACGCCTTGTCGAAATCGAGATCGAGCGACACCGGCGACAGCGCCTCGTGCTGGCGCGCGCCCTTGGCCGCGAGCAGGTGCAGCTTCAGCCCGTCTTCGGGCTGCAGGTTGATGACGAGCTTGTTCGGCTGGCTCACGCCGGGAAAAATGCTGTGCGGCGTGGGCCGGAAGTTGACGACGATTTGCGCGTCGCGCGCTGCCAGGCGTTTTCCCGTGCGCAGGTAGAACGGCACGCCGGCCCAGCGCCAGTTCTGGATCTCGGCGCGCATCGCGACGAAGGTTTCGCAGCGGCTGTCGGCCGGAACCTTGGCCTCTTCCAGGTACCCCGGCACGGCTTTGCCGTCAGCGTTGCCGGCGCGGTACTGGCCTCGCACCACGTCGCGCACGATCGTCTCGGCCGTGAAGGGCTTGAGCGAGCGCAGCACTTTCAGCTTCTCGTCGCGGATCGCGTCGGCGTCGTTGCTGATCGGCGGCTCCATCGCCACCATCGTCAGCAGTTGCAGCGCGTGGTTCTGAACCATGTCGCGCAACGCGCCGGTGCGGTCGTAAAAGTCGCCGCGCGTTCCCACGCCCAGGCCTTCGGCGAGCGTGATCTGGATGTTCGCGATGCTTTCGCGCCGCCACAGCGGCTCGAACAGGGCATTGCCGAAACGCAGCGCCATCAGGTTCTGCACGGCGGGCTTGCCCAGGTAATGGTCGATGCGCAAGGCCTGGGTTTCGCTGAACGCGGCGCGCACGACGCGGTTGATTTGCTGCGCGCTTTGCAAGTCGTGGCCGAGCGGTTTTTCCAGCACGACGCGAACGTTCGGCCCGTTCAGGCCGACGTTGCCGAGCTGCTCGCAAATCTGCGGAAACAGGTGCGGGCTGGTCGCGAGGAACAGCACCACAGTGTCGGCGCCGCGCTCGACGATGGCGCTTTTCAGACCGGCGTAGTGCTCGGGCAGCGCCAGGTCCATGCGTCGGTAGTGCAGCAACTCGGCGAAGCGCGCGAACTCGTCGTCGTGCGGGCGCTTCGCGGTTTCGACTTCGGCGAACTTGTCGCGAATGAAACCGCGGTAGGCGGCGTCGCTGCGCTCGTCGCGCGCCACCGCGATGATGCGCCCGCCCTCGGGCAACTTGCCGTGGCGCCAGGCCTGGAACAGCGCCGGCATCAGCTTGCGCCAGGTCAGGTCGCCGGTGCCGCCGAAGAGTACGAGGTCGAATGACATGGTGGTGGGGGCTCGCGAGGGTCGAGGCAGATGCGACTCGGGCCGATTGTCAACGATGCAGATGTCGGGAACGAGAAGGCGTTCGGCAGACATCCGTGGTGCGGGCGACCCTGAGAACACCATCAGCAGCAAGAGTCGGACGCGCGCGCGCGCGGCTGTGCCGCGCGCCTCTTGCGCCGTGTTGGCACGGTTGGGCGGACCCGCGCCGCGGCCGGCTGTGCCATCATGTTCGGATGAACGCACTGCCACCGATTCGCTGCGACCGCACGGCCGCCTGGGCCGCGCTTGGCGGCCACTACCTGGCCCATGGCAAGGACTTGAAACTCGTCGAGGCGTTCGCGCGCGACCCGGCGCGCTTCAACGCCTTCAGCATCGAGGCGCCGGAGGTGTTTGCCGACCTGTCCAAGAATCTGATCGACGCCGCAACGCAGCGCTTCCTGCTCGACCTGGCGCGCGAATGCGGTATCGAGGCGCGGCGCGACGCGATGTTCGCCGGCGAACCCATCAACACCACCGAGGGCCGCGCCGTGTTGCACACGGCGTTGCGCGCGCCGCCTGGGCAGGGGCCGTTCAGTGCCGAGGTGCACGAGGTGCTCGACGCGATGCTCGCCTACTCCGAGACGGTGCGCGAAACCGCGCGCAGCGGCATCCGCCAGGTGGTGAACATCGGTATCGGTGGCAGCGACCTCGGCGCGCAGATGGTGGTGCCGGCGCTCGATGCGTTCGCGCACCCGCAACTCGAATTCCACTTCGTCTCGAATGTCGACGGCCACGACATCGCGCCGCTGCTGAAGAAGCTTCACCCGCGCGAGGTCCTGTTCGTCGTCGCGAGCAAGACCTTCACGACGCAGGAAACGATGGCCAATGCGCGCGCCGCGAAGGCCTGGTTCCTGCGCGATGGCGCGATGACCGAGCGTGACATCGCCAAGCACTTTGTCGCGACGACGACGAACGTGGGTGCCGCGGCCGAGTTCGGCATCACGACGACGTTCGGCTTCTGGGACTGGGTGGGCGGGCGCTACTCGCTCTGGTCAGCGATCGGCTTGCCGATCGCGCTGGCGATCGGCGCCGCCCACTTCCGCGAGCTGCTTGCCGGTGCGCACGCGATGGACCGGCATTTCGCGCACTCTCCTGCCGCGAAAAACCTGCCGCTGCAGCTCGGCCTGCTCGACGTCTGGTACCGCAATTTCCACGGCTTTGCGAGCCGAAGCGTGGCGCCTTACCACCAGGGCCTGAAGCGCCTGCCCGCGTATTTGCAGCAGCTCGAGATGGAGAGCAACGGCAAGTCGGTTGATCTGGCCGGCGAGGCGCTGCCCTTCGCCACCAGCCCGGTCGTCTGGGGCGAGCCCGGAACGAATGGCCAGCAC